>NZ_JANQCV010000016.1:0-18591 GCF_024723515.1 Campylobacter sp. W0066.2
ATACTTAATTCATCATTATTTTTTATATCTTTACTTAAGATTGTATCTTTTGTTTCATGGTTAATAAATTTAAAAAAGTATAACAGATTGTTTTGTAAATTGACAATTCTTGTGCTTATATTTTTTCTAATATATGCAAATATTATTAAAGCTATAGCTAAAACTACAAAAATAGATACTATAATTATGGTTGCTATAAGTTTGGTAATTGGTTCTTGTATTGAGTCGATTGGAGCTATAGTAACTATTGACCAATAATCTTGCGAATCATTCCACAGGTTAAAATTGGTAATTGCAGCACGATTGCTTTTACCTGATATAGATGTGTAATCAAATAAAGCATCAGTTTTATTTTTTTGTAGGTCTACTAATAAATTTACGCTAGGATGTGGATTGACTTCGGTAATTTTTTTGCCTATGATGTTTTTATTTTGGTTTGTAGCCACAAAGCCATCTTTTGCAATTAAAAATCTTTGATCGCCTTTAAATACACTTCTTGATGGGTTTGTTAAAAATTCTTGTAAAGAATCTAATCCTGCTAGTACTCCTATAACTCCAATTGTTTTATTATTATGAATAAATGGAATTACCATATTATAAGCTAAAATTTCTTTTCCATTAATAGTAAAATTTTGAGGTCTTCCAACACCTTCTTTTTGTTCATGTAAAGCTATATTCACACTTCTTTGATTTAAAATGTTATCATCTGCTTGTACTATTTCAATTCCACCTTTATTTCTAGCATTTGTATCGTGTAATAAAATTAAAAAACGATTGTTTTTTGTGAATAATTTAGGGTTTTTATGTGTTAGTTTTGATGTATCTGTGAGATGAAAATAAATATAATCCACCCATGGATTAGTATCTAGGATTCCTCCTAATATAGCTTCTATGGTTTTTTCATCGACACTATCTTCTCCTAAAATTATTTCTTTTAAAGTGCTTTCTGCTGCATTTAAGCTTGTGTGAATTCCTTCAGTAGTCCCTTTAACTGCATTAACATATCTATGAGAGCTTGACTGTAGCATCTTATCTGCTTCTGTATTTAAGATGCGAGAAGATTGTAATGCAATAATTGTTGCAAGTAAACATATACCTAAGATTACTACAGTAGTAACAATCCAAACTATCTTAGTTCCTAGTTTTAAATTTTTAAACATTAAAAACTCCTAAAAATCAAAAATCTAAAAAAACTAAGAATAATTTTATCTTAAGTTATTTTAAATAAACTTTAATAAAATTAGAGCACGCTTTTGAAAGTATAGCATAGGTTTCATTAAAATCTCCGCTGTACCAAGGATCAGGAACTTCATCATATCCTAATTCTAAAGCAAAAGAAGTGATTTTGTGAATTTTGTGTTTAAAATTTGGAAAATTTTTAACTACATCATTATAATTAGAATTGTCCATAACAATAATAAGATCATTTTCTTCGCACATTTTTAAGTTTAGTTTTTGACTGCAAAATGGCTTAGCGTTGATATTTTTACTATTTAACATGGCTTTGGTTTTATAATGCATATCCTCTCCATCATGATAACCTGAAGTGCCTGCGCTAGAAACAATAAATTTATCGTTTAAATTTGCTTTTATTAAAAGATCTTTCATAATAAATTCAGCCATGGGAGAACGACAAATATTCCCTAAGCAAACAAAAATAATCTTAGTCATTTTTTCCTCAAAAATTGTGTAGTTTTTTCAAAATTATAGCGGTATTTTAAAATATTTTTTAAGATTAATTAAAACTAAGATATAATTTTTTATTAATGGGGAGCTTTTGCTGAGAGGAAGTTAGACTTCGACCCTTGAGAAGTTTGGTAATGCGAACTTTGAATTCTTGCAAAAACTTTCCTTTTTTGTAAAAAAGGATAAAAATGATACAAGCAAAAACAAAAACTAAAATTCCTATCTTAACTATAGCTGGGAGTGATTGCAGTGGTGGTGCAGGTATACAAGCTGATTTAAAAACTTTTAATGCGCATAATTTATTTGGTATGAGTGTAGTTTTAAGCGTTGTGGCTGAAAATACTGTAAGAGTGATTTCTTGCTTTGATATACCCACTAAGATAATAGACGAGCAAATGTTAGCAGTTTATGAAGACATAGAGCCAGCTGCTGTGAAAATTGGAATGCTGGGTTCAAAAGAAATTATAACTTGTGTAAAAGAAAATTTATTACGCTTTAAAGCCAAAAATGTAGTGATAGATCCTGTGATGTTTGCAAAAAATGGTTATGCTTTAATGCCTTTAGAAAATTGTCAGTTTTTTAAAGATGAAATTTTATCTTTAGCTGATGTACTTACGCCAAATATACCTGAGGCTGAGTTTTTGTGTGATTTTAAAATACTTAATGAAGAGGATATGAAAAAAGCTGCTATAAAGCTTTTTAAAGAAGGTGCAAAAAGTGTTTTGATTAAAGGTGGGCATAGTAAAGATAATACTAATGATGTTTTTTATGATGGAAAGGAATTTAGTATTTTCAAAGCAGAAAAAATTAATACAAAAAACACACATGGCACAGGTTGTACATTAAGTTCAGCTATAGCTAGTAATCTTGCCTTAGGTAAAGAAAAACATGAAGCTATAAAGCTTGCTAAAGATTATGTGTATGGAGCTATTTTAAATTCTTTAGCACTTGGAAAAGGTTGTGGTCCTACTAATCATTTTTTTCAATATGATAAGGAGTAAAAATGATTATCAAAGCAGTAAGAGAAAAAAATCCTTTGATTCATCATATTACTAATTATGTTACAGTTAATGATTGTGCGAATGTAACTATAGCAATGGGTGCAAGCGCTGCTATGGCTGATTTTTATGAAGAACAAGCTGATTTTGCTAAAATAAGCTCGGCTTTAGTGTTAAATACGGGTACGATTAATCAGCTTGTAGCAAATTCTATGCTAAAAGTAACCAAAGAATATGCTTTATTAAATAAACCTATAGTTTTTGACCCTGTTGCTTTGGGTGTGAGTAAGGCAAGAGATGGGATTAATTTTGAATTGCTTAATCTAAAAGGCATTAGTATTGTTAAAGCAAATGCGTCTGAAATGGCTAGTGTTATAGGTTTAGATGGTAAAGCAAGAGGGGTTGATAGTACTTTTGTGATTAATGATGAATTTTTAGAAAAAGCCAAAGAATACTCTTATAAAACTAAGCGTGTTTTAGCTATAACTGGAAAAATTGATTATATTATAAATCAAGAGCATATTGCAAAAGTTTATAACGGCTCTATCATGGCTACTAAAATAACTGGAGCAGGTTGCATGTGTGCTTCTTTGTGTGGAGTTTTTGCAGGGGTGTTAGAAGATAAATTTCAAGCTAGTTTATATGCTTTACTGAGTTTTGGCATAGCTAGCGAAATCGCTCAAGAACTTTCTAGTGGAAGTGGTAGTTTTAGAGTGAATTTAATCGATGTTTTAAGTAATTTAAATGATGAAGAAATTAAAAAAAGAGCTAAATATGAAATCATTTAAAATTTATCTTGTTGCAAGCAAGGGTGAGAAAAGTGAAAGTGGGTTTTTAAATATTTTAGAAGCTTCTTTGAAAGCTAAGATTGATATTTTACAACTTAGAGAAAAAAATCTTAGTACTTTAGAATTTTATAATCTTGCTTTAAAAGTTAAAGCTTTGTGTGAAAAATACAACACACCTTTTGTGATAAATGATAGAATCGATATAGCCATGGCTGTGAATGCAAATGGAGTGCATATAGGACAAAAGGATATGCCTTTAAAAAAAGCAAGGGAACTTTTGGGTGGAGATAAAATCATAGGACTTACGATCAATCATAAAAGCGAGCTTGCTAATACTCAAGGTGCTACTTATCTTGGAGTAGGGGCTGTTTTTGCTACGCCTAGCAAGCAAGATTGTATTGTGCTTGGTATAGATGGATTAAAAGAAATTACTAGCTTGAGTTCTTTACCTATTGTAGCTATAGGTGGGATAGATGAAACTAATTTAAATTTGCTTAAAGATTGCAATATACAAGGTATAGCTGTGGTTAGAGCGATAATGCAAGCAAGTGATCCGTATATGGCAACTTTAAATTTAAGATCAAATTTTGATAAGACTTTTATAGGAAAATAATGATTTATTTTATAGGAGATAAAGAATTTGATGGTGTTAAGACTATAAGATTAAATGAAATTAAATTTCTTGATTTTGAAGTTAATTTAAAGGAATTTGATTGTTTGATCATTAGCTCTAAGAATGCACTAAAAGCATTAATGTCAAGTAAAAGTAAAATTGATTTTGATATTAAACTTTATGCTGTTGGGCAAAAAAGTGCTGATTTTGCAAAAGAACTTGGTTTTGAAAATGTCAAATATCCTAGCAAGGCTTATGGTAAAAATTTGGCTAGTGAGTTTTTATCTGAGTTTAAAAATAAAAAATGTCTTTATTTAAGAGCTAAGAAAATTAGCTCAGGTCTTGATGAGCATTTGTTAAAAGAAAATATCCTTTTAAAGCAATTAATCGTTTATGAAAATATAGCGATAGAGCCTAAAAAAGATGAATTAAAAATACAACATCCTGGTGTTTTTATCTTTAGCGCTCCTTCAAGCATAGAGCAATTTTTGAAGTTTTTTACATTAGAAAAAGAAGATAAGGTTGTAGTTATAGGTCAAAGTACAGCTTTAAAGCTCCATAATTTTAAAAATTTACATATATGTAAAGAGCAAGATCTAAACTCTTGTTTGAAATTAGCTAAGAGTTTAGATTTTTAAAAGTTTTATATAATAAAAATGAAGCAATAAAAATCATACAAATATCGCCCACTAAAGTAGCTAGCCAAACTCCATTTACTCCTAAAAATTGCGTTAGTATAAATAAAGATAAAAATGGAAAAATAAGACTTTGGGTAATAGAAATTCCTAAAGAAAACAAGGGTTTATCAAGTGCTGTGAAAAATGAAGCACAAAGTTTTCCAAACCAAGAAAATAAAAATGAAAAAGAAAAAAATACTAAAGCATTTTGTGCTATATGGATAAAATCTTGATTATTATCTTTATTAAAAATATCTGCTATAAGAGTGTTGAATAAATAAACAAATAAAAATGCCATTGTACTTACACCCCAAGAAGCAAAAAACATTCTTTTAAAAATAGCTTGAATTCTTGCGATATTTTTGTGTCCATAATTATAACTTAATGCAGGTTGCATAGCATCGCACATGGCTAAAACTAGCATAAAAACAAAAGTGCTAAGATATAAAATCACTGAAAATGCTGCAACAGCTGTATTTCCAGAAAGTTCAAGTAAAAAAGCATTAGCTAAGATAGTATAAAAAGAACTAGAAATATTAGAAAAAAATTCAGATGAGCCATTATAGAGTATATTTTTTAGTATTTGTAGTTTAATTATTGGCTTTTTAAATTTTAAAACTAAATCTTTAAAAACAAAAGGTAATATCCCTAAAATGCTTCCTAAAAACATCCCTATACAAGTTGCTAAAGCTGCTGAAAAAAGTCCCCAATCAAAAACCACTATAAAAAGCCAATCAAGAAAAATATTACTCAAAGCAGTAACTACATTAACCATCATACTATAAAAAGTTTTTCCACAGATTCTAAGATAATTATCCATGGCAAAAGCTAGCATAGTAAAGGGAGCAAAAATAGCAAAAATTTGCATATATTCAGTAGATAAGCTTTGAATATTCTCATCAGCCCCCATAAAAGCACTTAATGCTTTTGCTAAGAAAAATCCTAAAATTCCCATTAAACAAGAAATTGCAAAAATAAGAACTATACAAAAAGAAAAAATAGCTCTTGCTTTTTCAATTTTTCCTTTACCTAGATTAATTGCTATTTGTACCGATGAACCTATGGCTATCATATCAGCTAGAGCAAAGCTTATCATGATAAAAGGCATCATTAAATTCATAGCAGCAAGCGCATCTGAACCCAAATATCTTCCAACAAAAATTCCATCAATAATCACATAAAGATAAATAAAAGCCATACTCGCCATATTTGGCAAAGCGCATTTTATAAAAAGTGTAGTAGGATTTAATGTAGTGTAAAAATTATATATTGGCATAGCTTTTCCTTATTAAAAATTATTTTACTAATTATGGTTATATAGATAAAATAAATTTAATAAAGAGATTCTATACCTTCTATAATATCTTTAAAATACGGATCAATAATGGTTATGAAAAAATCTTTAAAAAACATTTATATCACCTAAATTTTAAAAATATAGTAAATGTTTGTTATTATATTCTAAGTGTAATTATAAATTTCTTAATGTAAATTTTAATTTTTTTTAGACGATTTTTATAAACCCACAAAAAAAGGAGCAAGGATGCAAATAAATTCGTATTCACGTGTGGCAGTAGAGTCGCAAGTTAGCAATAGGAAGGCTAATTTGAATACAAAACTTGAAGATGCCAATACTAAAAGTGCTAATAGCACAAAAGATATTGATGAGGATAAGCTTAGTAAGCTTGCTAGTATAGGCGGAAAAGGTATAACCGAGCTTTATGCTATGAGCTTTATGCAACAAGCATTTAGCTTGAGTTCCTCTAATGGTTTAACTCAAGCTAGGATTTTTCAAGGAGCTCAGTCTAAGGATTCTTTAACGGCTATTTTATCAAATGTAGATTTTAAAGCTATAGGATATGAAGGTAAAGATATACTTAGTTTAAATGCTGATGAGGCAAAAGAGCTTATTGGAGAAGATGGGTATTTTGGTGTAGCAAAAACATCTCAAAGATTGGCTGATTTTGTTATTAATGGAGCTGGTGATGATATGGAAAAACTCCAAAAAGGTTTAGAAGGTCTAAAAGCAGGATTTGCGCAAGCGGAAAAAATGTGGGGTGGCAAACTTCCTGATATCAGCTATGAAACAATTGATAAAGCTATTGAAAAAGTAACTCAAAAAATCAATGAAATGGGTGGAAATTCTTTAGATATCAATGCATAAATTTATACCTCTAGTTGTATAAACTAGAGGTATTAGTCTATTTTTAAAACACTTAAAAATGCTTCTTGAGGTAAATGTACTTTACCGATAGCTTTCATTCTTTTTTTACCTTCTTTTTGTTTTTCAAGAAGTTTCCTTTTTCTAGTAATATCCCCGCCATAGCATTTTGCGGTTACATTTTTACCCATAGATTTTACATTTTCTCTTGCGATGATTTTATTTCCTATGCTTGCTTGGATGGCAACTTCAAAAAGCTGTCTTGGGACAATTTCTTTCATCGCTTTTACTAATTCTCTACCTTTACTTAGTGCTTTTTCATTTGGCACTATAATACTTAGCGCATCGACATTTTCACCAGCTACTTTGATATCAAGTTTTACAAGATCACCAATTCTAAATTCAATAGGTTCATAATCAAAACTAGCATAGCCTTTAGTGAGTGATTTGAGTTTATCATAAAAGTCCATAACGATTTCATTTAAAGGTATATCATACTCAAGTAAAACACGCTCAGGGGTGATATAGTCCATCTTAACTTGCATACCACGTTTGCGATTTAAAAGAGTGATTAAATTTCCTAGATATTCACTTGGAGTTATGATGGTTGCTTTTACATAAGGTTCTTTTATGTGATCAATTTTATTTACCGGAGGTAATTCGCTTGGATTTTGAATTTTTAAAACTTCTCCATCAGTTTGATAAATTTCATAAGTAACAGTTGGAGCAGTAGCAATCAAATCAAGGTTAAACTCACGCTCAAGTCTTTCTTTAATAACCTCCATGTGTAAAAGACCTAAAAAACCAACTCTAAAACCAAACCCTAAAGCTAGAGATGTCTCAGGTTCATAGGTAATAGAACTATCATTGAGTTTTAATTTATCTAAAGCATCTCTTAAATCTTCAAATTTATCTGTTTCTATAGGGTATAATCCTGCAAAAACAAAAGCTTTAGCTTTTTCAAAACCACCAATGGCTTCTTTTGCTTTGTTTTTAGTTAGTGTTATGGTATCACCTACTTGAACATCGGCAACATTTTTAAGTCCAAGCACGATAACACCTACTTCACCTGATTCTAATTTTTTGGTTTTTATAGGACTTAATGGATGAGGGTAAAAAAGATCTTGCACAAGATGTTTTTTATCTGTATTCATAACTAAAACTTCATCATTTTTAGCTATATTTCCTTCATAAATTCTAACCAAAGCCAAAGCTCCAAGATAATTATCAAACCAAGAATCATAGATTAAAGCTTTAGTGGGTGCTTCATCATCGGTTTTTGGTGCAGGAATTTTTGTGATGATGGTTTCTATGAGTTCTTTTATGCCTATTCCTGTTTTTGCACTAACACAAATTGCATTTGAGCAATCAATACCTATAATATGTTCTATTTCGTGCTTAACTTTTTCTATATCAGCTGAAGGAAGATCTATTTTATTAATCACTGGTATAATTTCAAGATCGTTTTCTAAGGCTATATAAACATTAGCTATAGTTTGAGCTTCTACTCCTTGTGAAGCATCAACAACAAGCAAAGCTCCTTCACAACTTGCCAAAGAACGACTTACTTCATAGGAAAAATCAACATGACCTGGAGTGTCTATCAAATTTAATACATATTCTTCATTATTAAATTTATAATTTAAACGCACAGATTGAGCTTTTATAGTTATACCGCGTTCTTTTTCTATATCCATAGTATCCATTACTTGGGCACTCATTTGTCTGTCACTAATTGCACCACATTCGCTGATAATTCTATCGGCTAATGTGCTTTTTCCATGATCAATATGAGCTATAATAGAGAAATTTCTAATATTTTTCATTCAAAAAACCCTTAAGATTGTCTCATTTTTCTTTTTGCTAGGCCTATTTGCTCATAAGCATCTATTTCTTTTTTTAAGGCTTTATAACGCTTTTTTAGTTCATTATTTAAAAATGAAATATTTTTAGGAGTAGCATTAGCATTAGCTGAAATAGCACTAACGAAATCAAGTTTTCTTTTAGTGGCACTATCTTTTGGATTAGAGCCAAATTTTTGTGAATTTAAAAATTGCAAGATTAAAGCTTGAATTTCTTGAGAATTTTTTGCCCCATTAGCCTTAGATATGAAATCTTCTATATTGCTTATTTTTGGAGCTTTGGTTGCATTAGATTTATTGGGTTGTTTATCTTTATGGGTAAAAAATAATACCAAAAGAACACCAAGTATGATAACAATAACTAAAGCTACAATTAAAAATATAAAAAGAGAATTATTCATTTAAAGCTTTTCTATAATTTTTTTGCATAAGATTTTTTGAAATAACTTGCTATGCTTAATGCCACCATAAATAAAAAGCCCCAATACACATAATCAGGAATTTTTACTGAATCTCCTGCTGCGTAAGAGTGCATACCAGTTAAAAAGTAATTTACTCCAAAATAGGTCATAATAATCACCCAGTATGCAAACATAGAACAAACCGCAAAAGTGTATTGATTTGCCCATTTTGGCACCATTCTAATGTGTAAAATAGCCGCATAAACTAAAATACTAATTAAAGCCCAAGTTTCCTTAGAATCCCAACTCCAATATCTTCCCCAGCTTTCATTTGCCCATATAGCACCTAAGAAATTTCCAACTGTAAGCAAGCAAAGTCCTAAGATCATAGCCATTTCATTAATTCTTGTTGCTTCTGTAATATTTCTTAAAATATTTTCATTATGTTTACCATTGATTTTTAGCATACATAATAAAACAAGTACAAATATACCTAATAATGCACATAATCCTAAAAATCCATAGCTAGCAGTAATAACTGAAACATGTATAGTGAGCCAGTATGATTGTAACACAGGAACTAAGTTGGTAATTTGTGGATCCATTTGGCTAAGATGAGCTACACCTAAAGTAACCCCTGCTAAAATAGAAGTTAAAGAAAGTGCAATAGGGCTTTTTCTGGAAAAGAAAATTCCAGATAATGATAAAGCCCAGGCTATATAAACCATACTCTCATAAGCATTGCTCCATGGTGCGCGACCTGCTATATACCAACGCAAAGCTAAACCTAAAGTATGGATGAAAAATGCCACGATATTAAATACATAAACACATTTAAAAATAAAATCAATGCGTATTTTTGGCAGTAGCATCTTAACAAAAACTATAATTAAAAGCAAAAATCCAGCACAAAGATAAAGAGGGGTAAGATTTACAAAAATTTGACTTTTATTGAAAAAGATTTCTGTGCTAATTTTTTTAGCACTAGGCATAACTTCATGGCCGTATTTTTCTTGGTAATTTTTGATAGCATTTAAGTTTTTAGTTGCTTCATCCCAGTTATTATGTACAATGGAATTACTAACTGCATTAAAATAGTTTTCTAAAATACTTTTAACTTCTGCACCTTCTTCACCTTTTAATCCTATATAAGCTTCACGTGGTGCTACCCATTGATTATTTGTGCTATTTTGTAAAGGAATAAATCTAAAAATATCACCTGAGAAAATTAAATTTACAATATTAACCCTTTCATCAAGCTTGATGATTTCTTTATCAAAAACACTTCTGCGGTTTGGATTTTTTCTATTAGCATTTTCTACATATTTTTGTAGTTTATATGAATCTGTAGTGAAAAAATCTTTAAAACTAGTATAGGCTTTAGGCTCAATTTCTAAAATTTTAGAAATTTCTTCATTAACCAAACGGCTGCTTGGCATAAAAATAATATCTTTATCATACCATGCACTACCATCAAAAATCATTGATATGATTGTTGCTTCAGCGCTTTGCCCTTGGAAGGTCGTTGTTTTATGTATTTTTTCTAAAACTTCCATGGCTAAAGTATTAAAAGGCACCATTCTACCATCAGGTTTTTGCACTATCAAAGAAGCAAGTTCTTTTGCATGTGCTTCATCTACCTTGATAGGCTCATTTGCGTAAGTATTTTGGCCTGCAAATAAAACTAATATAAAGGCCAAAATAGCACTTGTTTTTTTTAGGGTGTCTTGGTTGATTAATTTAGCTAAGGTTCTAAATCTTGAATGAGGATTTAAAATATTTAAAAACATTCCTAGTGTAAGTAAAAAATATCCTATGTATGTAGGAATTTTACCTGGATCTTTATTGACTGAAAGTATGGTGCCAAGCTCATCTTGATCGTATGAGCTTTGATAAAATCTATAACCTTGATAATCTAAAACATTATTCATGAAAATTTTATATTCTAGTTTCTTATTAGCATTGTCAATTTCTACATAACTTGCATAAGACATAGGCGACATCGAGCCAGGATAGCGTTCTAATTTAAAGTCTTTTAGGTACATTTCAAATGGCATTTCTATTCCTTTAGGACCCCATCTTAAAAAAAAAGGTTGGTCTGCTACATCAATGCGAATAGGTGAGTTGTATTCTACTAGGAAAACTTCTTTGGATTCTCCTTTGTAACTTAGTTTTAATTTTAAAGCATTAATAGCATTATCTGAAAGTTGAGTTGGCATATATTTAGTGCTTTGTGCAAAGTCTTTGAAATTATTTAATAAAGAATTATTCCAGTATTTTGCCTCACCAAATAAAGAAATCAAAGCATTGCGTCCTAGCTCTATCCAACTATTTTTAAACCAAGTAAAAAAGCTTTCATCTTGAGCTTGATTGATACCTTTTAAAGTTTTTTTACCATGTAAGGAAGCAAATTTAACCACTAAATTAATATCATTAAAAGAATATAATCTTAAATCTTTAGCTTGTGCTTTTTGATTTGCTTTTAAAATATTTTCTTTGCCATCACTCATTGACATGTATTTTAAATCAAAATCAGCACTAAGTTTTAAGTCTTTATCGATTTTTATATAAGGACTTGGAACAGAGTCATTTAAAAATGCTATATTAATACCGTTAATATTTTCAATATCTCCTGCTTGAAAAAGCAATTCTTTAGACTCGTTATTTTGTGAAAGCATTAAAGATAAAAGTGGGGCAGAATTGTTATCATCAATATAAATTTCTTTTGCATCTAAGATTAAATTTTCATATGTAATTTGGGCTTTTTCATCAGGCAAGATTAAATCAAATGAAAAATCATTTACAAAAGGTAGGGTTGCAATATATTCAGATTTTGAAGCACTATATACTTTATCATCTTTTAAGGTTGCTATGTAAATATAACTTTTTGAAGTTTCAATGATGTTGTTTTTTTCATTTTCTCTAATGTGTAAATTTCCCTCAAATCCCATATATCTAGTCATAGCTGAGCCTAGTAATATAAATAAAAATGAGATATGAAAGATTAAAAGTGGTATTTTTTTCTTATTAAACATTTTGTATTTAAAAAGAGCTGCTAAAAGATTAATCCCTAGTATGAGTTGTATAAAGCCAAACCAAGAAGAACCATAGATCATCGCCCAAGCTGTTGGTGTATTATAAGCGCTTTCTATGAAAGTAGCTAGGGCGCAAAATAGGGCAAAAATTAAAAATAAAAAAATAGAAATTTTTATATCCCCAAAAGCTAAAAGTTGTTTTTTCATGAATTAAGCTCCAAGGTATTTTTTTCTAATCTCATCATTACCGATAAGATCTTTTGCGGGTGCATGCATAGCAATTTTGCCATTTTCCAAAACATAAGCATAGTCACTAATTTTTAAAGCTGAAAATGCATTTTGTTCTACTAATAAAATGGTAATTCCTTCTTCTTTTAATTTGACTATAATATCAAAAACCTCTCCAACTATTTTTGGAGCAAGACCTAATGAAGGCTCATCAAGCATTAAAAGTTTTGGCTCACTCATAAGCGCTCTTGAGATAGCTAGCATTTGGGCTTCTCCACCACTTAGAGTTCCTGCAAGGGCATTTTTTTTATCTTTTAATCTTGGGAAAAGTCTATACATTTGATTTTTTAAATGCTCGTAATTTTCTGCATTATTAAAAGCACCAATTTTTAAATTTTCTTCTATGGTAAGATTTATAAAAACCCTTCTTCCTTCAGGTACTAAGGCGATACCTTTTTGAACTAGAGTGTGCGGTAAGTGTCTTTGAGTATCATAGCCTAAAAATGTTACTTCGCCAGTTTTTTTAACACAATTTAGCATAGCATTAAGTGTTGAGGTTTTTCCTGCGCCATTTGAGCCTATTAAGCTAACTATACTTCCTGTTTTTATAGTAAAATCAATACCTTTAACAGCCTCTATTAAACCATAATAAACATGTAAATCTTTAACTACTAGCATTAAAATCTCCCAAATACGCACTAATTACTTCAGGGTTTTGTACCGCATCGTTTGGTTTTCCCTCAAAAATAGTTCTACCATAATCAAGCACCATAACCCTATCGCAAAGTTTGTTTACAAATTTCATATCATGCTCTATAAGCAAAACACTAATTTTTTTGTTATCTCTTATGTTAAAAATTAACTCAGCTAAATCATCGCTTTCTGTAGAATTCATCCCTGCTGCGGGTTCATCTAGTAATAAAAGCTTAGGATTCGTTGCTAAAGCTCTTGCTATTTCAACTTTTCTTTGCTGACCATAGCTTAAACTAGTAGCTTTTTCATCAGCCAAATGAGCAATATTGAGTTGTTCTAAAATTTCATAAGCTGCTTTTTTTGCACTTTTTTCTGCTTTGGAAAATCTTCCAAGGTGCAAAAAAGCTTCAAAAATATTATATTTAATACTCTTATCAAAGCCAATCAATACATTTTCTAAAACACTCATGCTTGAAAAAAGTCTAATGTTTTGAAAAGTTCTTGCTATACCTAGATGAACTATTTTGTGTGGTTTTAAATGATCAATTTTTTTTTCTAGAAAAAAGACTTCCCCGCTACTTGGCTTATAATTTCCTGTAATAATATTAAATAGCGTGGTTTTTCCTGCGCCATTTGGGCCTATAAGTCCAAAAATTTCACTTTCTTTAATAACAAAAGAAGTATTTGCTATAGCGCTAACTCCACCAAAATTTTTATGAATTTCTTTAAGTTCTAAAATCATTTCTTCTTCCTTTTAGAAAACTTAAATAAAATATCTGTTAGTTCTTTATCGCCCATTATTCCTCTTCTTGCAAAAAGCATTACTAAAATTAATATAACAGAAAATACAACCATTCTAAGACCAGGCATAGCAGGAGTTTCATAGCCAAAAATATTCATACTTTCATCTAAAAATCTTAAATACTCACTTCCACCTATTACCAAAATAGCTCCGATAATAGCACCAGTAGTTGAACCCAAACCACCTAAAACAATGATGATTAAAAGTTGGAAGGTAAATAAAAAGTCAAATTGCTCAGGTGAAACTGAAGCTAGCGCACAAGCTAGCAAGCCTCCACCGACACCTTCTAAAAACGCTGAAGTGTTAAAGGCTAGGGTTTTGATATTAAAGGTGTTTATACCCATTGCTAATGCTGCATCTTCATCATCTCTTACAGCTTTCATGGCTCTACCAAATTTTGAACTAACAATGTTTAAGATGATAACAACTGAAAATATAGCAATCCCACCACTCCAGTATAAAGTAGTGTGTTTAGGAATGTCGTTTAAACCTAAAGAGCCATTTGTAACAGAAGCAAAGTTAATCGCTATAAGTTTAATAATGATACCAAAACCTAGTGTTACAATAGCTAAATAATCCCCTCTAACTCTAAATACTGCAAAAGCCAAAACTAAAGATAAAAGCATAGCGCAAAGTCCAGCAGCAAGTAAAGCTACAATAAAACTTGGCGAATGAATCATCAAAATAAAGCTACTTGGATCTTCTAAAGAAAACTGGTCGATTTTGCTTTCACTTGTAAGCAATACTAAAGCCGCAACATAAGCTCCTATAGCTACAAAGCCATTTGGTTCTAGTGAAAATTGTCCTGTAACCCCGTTGATAAGATTATAGCTTACTGCTAAGATAACAAAAATAGCAATATTGCTTAAAATTCCTATTTTATAATCATTGAAAAAATAAGGAGATATAAAAAGAAAAGCAAGTGCTATGATAAAAAAACTTAAATGTGTAATTTTTCTTGCAACCATCTTAAAACCTACTTTTTTCAAAATTTATGCCCAAAATTCCGGTTGGTTTAAAAAGCAAAATCAATACTAAAAAGATAAACGCAAAAGCATCTTTAAAACCAGAGAGATCAGGGAAAATAGCAACTACAACAACTTCTGTAAATCCTATAATCAAACCACCTAATACCGCTCCAGCAACCGAACCAATACCACCTAAAACAGCAGCGCCAAATGCCTTAAGTCCTATAAGAGTTCCCATGCTAGGTTCAACAGAAGGATAACTAACAGCCCAGAAAATACCACCAATAGCGGCTAAAGCTGAGCCTAGTGCAAATACAATAGCGATAATACGATTTGCATCAATTCCCATTAAATTTACAGTATGAATATCAAAAGCTAAAGCTCTAATAGCAATGCCATATTTGCTTTTATAAAGTATGAATAAAACCACTAATAGTATAAAAAATGTCAAAATAGGCACTAAAATACTATTAATGCTAATGCTGATATTATTAAAATTAATCACTGTTTCAAGATAACTTGGCACAGGAAAATATTTTGGTGTTGAGCCAAATAAGACATTAAATACATTTTGTATTAAAAAGCTTATGCCTATAGCTGTAATAAGTAAAGAAATTCTAGGTGCTTTTCTTAAAGGTTTATATGCCACTCTATCAATAGCTATACCTAAAGCTGCTGCAAATAACATAGCCAAAGAAAGAGCTCCTAAAAAAGGCACATTCATACTTGTGACACAAAATAAAGCTGAGTATGCACCTACCATCATGATATCGCCATGTGCAAAATTAATCAATCTTAAAACACCATAGACCATTGTATAGCCTATAGCAATAAGTGCATACATGCTACCTAAGCTAAAACCATTTATAATTTGCTGTAAAATTAAAGAACTATCCATTGAACCTCTTAAAATTTTATTTACGGAAGAATCGTATCTTTATAAATTTGTTTTTGATTTTCTATTGATTTTATAACAATTGAACGCGTAGCATTGCCTGTTTTATCAATGCTAATCACCCCGCTAACACCTTCAAATTTTGAAGTAGCGTGGATATTGTTGTTGATGCATTCGCTGTTAAAATCATTAACACATTTTTGCATAGCTTCAAAAATCACAAAATATGCATCTGCACCCATAGCTGTGAAATTTGGAACCTCTTTGCTTTGTTTTTCTTTTTCATAAGCTAATATGAAGTCTTTTGAAAGTTGTGTTGGTGGGTTGTTGTAATCAAAGCTATCAGTAAATAAATATCCTTCTGCAGCATCTTGAGCTAAATTAATAAAGGTTTCATCAGCAACTCCATCTGCTGAACCCATAGGGATATTTATACCCATTGCCTTTGCTTGACGTGCAAATAAAGAAGCTTCGGTATAATATACTGGAAGATAAATAAAATCAGGTTTTAAATTTTTAATTTGTGAAAGAATAGCTTTAAAGTCTTTATCGCCTGCTGTGATTCTAAATTTATCTAAAATTTTTCCACCTTGCTTGCTAAATTCTTTTTCAAAGGCTCTAGTTAAACCCAAAGAATAATCCGCGCTTTGATCGCTAATTATCACAGCTTTGGTATAATTTAGCTTATTTTTTACATAATTAGCTAAAGATGAACCTTGGAAACTATCCATAAAACAAACTCTGCTAGCGTATAATTTTTTATTTAAAATTTTATCAGCAGTAGCTGCAGGGGCAACCACTGGGATCTTTTTTTCCTCGCCAATTCTTATCACTTGCAAAGTATTAGCTGTTAGCATTTCTCCAATTAGCGCATAAGCTTTATTTTGTGAAACTAATCTTGTACTAGCATTTGCGCTCTCTATTTTATCGCCTTTTGTATCAACTACTACTAAATTTACTTTATCTCCATTGCTTAAAGTGTTTTTCATAGAATTTGCAATTTTAACTCCATCTAAAGCGCTTTGTCCATAAGCTGCAGTAGAGCCTGTTAGAGGTAAAACTACGCCAATGTTAATTTCTTTTGCTTGTATGATATTACTAGCTATGATAGACAATATAGCTATGCTAATTTTTTTCATAGTTTAACCTTTCAAGGATTGATAATAGTTTTATAAACTTGTTTTTGTTCTTGTATTTCTTTTATAACTACAGAACGACTTGCATTGCCACTAGCGTCTATGCTTATAACGCCACCCACGCCTTCAAAATTATTTGTTGAATGAATTTTTTCATTAATGCATTGTGCGTTAAGATTATTCGCACATTCATTCATGGCATTTACCATTACATAATACGCATCAGCTCCCATAGCAGAAAATGCTGGAAGTTCTTTTGTGCCATGATCTTTTTCATAGGCTTCAATAAATTTTTTAGAAAGGGTTGTTGGGGGATTATTATAATCAAAACTATCGGTAAAGATTACTCCATTTACAGCATCACCACCAAGTTCGATAAAGGTTTTATTATTTACCCCATCGCCTGCACTTAAAAGCTTGTTAAAACCAACAGCTTTTGCTTGTCTTGCTATTAAAGCAGCTTCTGGGTGGTAAATTGGCATATAAACAAAATCAGGATTGATGCTTTTAAGTTGAGAAACAATAGCTTTAAAGTCCTTATCGCCAGAAGAAATGGTTAATTTTTTAAGTACTTTTCCGCCATTTTGCTTAAATTCTTTTTCAAAAGCTCTTGCTAAACCTAATGAATATACATTGCTTTGATCAACTATCACAACCACGCTTTTTAAATTTAAATCTTTATAGGCATAGTTAGCAAATTTATCTCCTTGAAAACTATCCATAAAACAAACTCTACTAGCATAGCTTTTTTTATCTAAAAGTTTATCACCTGAGGCAACTGGAGCTATAGCGGGAACTTTTCTTTCTTCGGCTATGGATAAAACTTGCATAGTATTTGGTGTAACAGCTTCACCTATAAGACCTAAAACTTTATCTTGGGAGATAAGTCTAGTAGTAGCATTTGCTGCTTCTATTTTATCGCCTTTTGTGTCAATAGCTATAATTTTAATACTATCTCCATTTTTTAAATTTGGGTTTAAAGTATTAGCTAGTTTAATGCCCTCATATACATCATTGCCATAAGCTGCTAAAGTACCAGTAAGTGGTAAAACAATGCCTATTTTTACTTCTGCGGCATAAATTGAACTAGCACAAAGTAAGCTAGCTAGCAGTAGATTTTTTTTCATGAAAACTCCTTTTTCTGTTATTTTAAAAATGTATTGTGCTTGGTTTTTGGTGCAGGCTCTTCTTCTAAAAGATCTTTTTGATTAAGCTCTATAGAAAAATTTTGTCCTTTCAAATAAGCAATAATGTGATCCATATCACTCCCGCTTAATTTTTTAGCGTATAAACTCATTTGAATGTTATCGCTTGATTGATTTTTGAAATATCCATTAGCATAGTCTGTTAAGGCACCTTTGATTTCTTCTGGGCTTAAGTCTTTAATAGCTCTTTTACTATAAGAATTTTTTTCTCCATTTTCTCCATGGCAAGTATTGCATTTGTTTTTAAAATAAATTTCTTTAGCTTTTTCTAAGTCATAGCTAATATTATCATTAAAAGTATAAGTAAATAAAGACTTTACATTAAAAGCTAATAGTAAATTGACAAATAAAATACTTACAATAAACAAGCGTAACATAAATATGCCTTTTTTAAATATAAATAAAGCTCGATTATATCTAAAAAAAATAAACAATTTTACTCC
>NZ_JANQCV010000017.1:0-16862 GCF_024723515.1 Campylobacter sp. W0066.2
AATAATAATGCTTAGAGTTATCATTATGGCTACTACTATTGCTTGTGCTGATGCAGTTTTTAGAATTGGAGCATTAATTATATCAGCGCTTTCTGTACTACAGACAAGGTACGAGGAGATTTTTGCACAAATTCCTAATCTTTCTTGATTTTTTAATCCATATTCAAAAAAATTATAATCTCCATTTTGCTTATATGCATTTAATACAGGACTGTGGTCTATAGAAGGATCAAGTAATTTAGTGTTTTTGGCGACAAAAACTTTTCCATTTTCATCAAATAAAAAACTATACTTTCATCACTTACAATGTTCTCTCCATTATCTAATCCAATGAAAGTTGATAATACTCCAGAAGCTTTTCTATAAGATTTTAGCGTTGGTCCAATGTTTGAAATTAAAGCATCCATAGAATTTAAATTTTCATAAGGTTCTTCTAAAATACTTTTTTCCAAGTTTATAATTAAATTTGTATTAATACTTCTAAATGTTTCTAAGGAAATTTTAGCAACTTGTAAAATATCATTTTGTCTTTTTAACTCATCTGCACATAAAAAAGTTTTAGTAAAATAAAAACTTAAAAAACCTAGAATAATCAAAGACAATGCTGCAAAACAATTGGCTACTAAAGATAGCTTTATTTTTAAACTATTAAATACCGAATACTTCCATTTTATTTTTACTAAATTTTAATTTCTAAAATTAAATTATTAATTAATATTTTTTTATTTTTTCCCACAATCTCATGCCTAATCTTTTGGCATCAAGTATATCTAAATTTCTATATTTATTACTAGCAAGTTTTTCAAGCTCACTTAGCTCTTTAGCTAAATTATTAAGTTTGTTCTGCGCTAGTTTACTAAAGTCATCAATTTTTGGATTTTGTTTGATTTCGTTGATTTTGATAAGAATTTGTTCTCTATTTTCTTGTATAAGGCGTTTAAATTTGGCAAATAAAGTGTCAAATTTATTTTCTAATAAATCTTTGAGTATATCTTTTACAGGATCATTAAGTTCTAATGATATTTTTTTAAGTATCTGGATAAATTCTTGTTCTATGTCTATAAGTTCTTTTTCTTTGTTTTTTAAATCATGTTCTAAAGCGCTATATGCAAAACTTGCTTTAAATTTTTCAATCGCCAAAGAAATTCCTTCTTGTGTTCCATAAATACTTCCAACACATAAATCATAAGCAAAAACTTTTGATTCATTAGCAAGTTCAAAAGCAGCATTTAAAACCACTTGGGAGATTTTTAAAATTCTTTCTTTTTCAAAGCTTCCCTCGCAAATTGCATTAAAGACTAAATTTTTAGCAATCTCACAAGAAGTAAGTTCTATATTTTCACCTTTTTCTAAGGTTGTGATAAAAGCACTTTCGGCAGTTTCTTTTAAAAGACCCAATATTTCTATATCATAAAGTATTGCGTCATTAATGCTTATATTAAATTCATTTAAATTTAAATCCTTTAAGGTTTTTTCTAAATCAAAAAAATTATCACAAATTTTATGTTTAATAGTGTTTTTTTGTTCCTCGATTTTTACTTTTAATTTGCCATATTCATTAATATAGGCAAAAAATGCTTTTTTATCCTCTTCCACTCTAGCTTTGATGATACCTTGGATTATTCTAGAAATATTTTCTTCATTTATAAGTTCAAGTTTTTCTAATACCTTAGAAAATATGGCAAAAAGCTCTTCATTGCTAGTATTTTCAAAACTAATTTTTTTATAACTTAGACTAAAAACAAGCTCGCTAATTAAGTTTGGAATTTCATTTTTTTCACAAGCTAAGAGAGAATTTTCAAAAATTATGGCTAAATTTTTCATATTTTTCCTTTTTTATAATACAAATTTCGCTTTACTTTTTAATTGATTAAAAATATTTAAACGATCATCTTTACTATCGACATAAACACTTAAAAGATAACTTTTATATGTTCCTTGTTTGCTAGTATTTGAGATTTTATATTTAAATTCTCTTTCATTGAGTATTTGGGTGAAAATTTCTAAAGCATCAACTTCAGCTTCAAAAACGACTTTATAATCCCAAAAAGTAGGGTAGTTTATAATAGGTTCTTTTTTAAGATCGCAGATATTTACCACTTTTTCCTCCTTCTTTACTTTCTAAAACTATATTAGTAATTTGCATGCTTTTATCAATAGCTTTAACCATATCATAAATAGTTAAAAGCCCAATGCTAACAGCTGTTAAGCTTTCCATTTCAACTCCTGTTTTTCCTTCACATTTTACGGTTACGAAAAGTTTAAAAGAGCATTCTTCTTTGTTTTCTTCTATATGAGTTTGTACTTTTGAAATCATTAAAGGATGGCACATTGGAATGAGATTTGAAGTTTGCTTAGCTCCCATAATAGCTGCTGTGATGGCAGTTTGTAAAACAGGTCCTTTTTTGGCTTTATTTTCGATAATAGCTTCAAATGCTTCTTTACTCATATATATTTTACCGCTTGCACAAGCTTCTCTTTGGGTGATATCTTTTTGGCTTACATCTACCATTTTGGGATGATTTTTTTCATCTAAATGCGTTAAATTCATATTTTTCCTTAAGTAAAGTTTGAAAAATTATACCAAAATGTATATTTTTATATTAAAATACTACTAAAAAATTTTAAAGGATTTACAATGGTTTATGATGATGAAGAATTTGAAAATTACGATGATGAAATGTATAATGAAGCAGACGATGATACTTATGCAAATAATCAAAGATCGTATAATTATGATGATGATGATTATGAATACGATGATGATTATAGTGATGATGATACTTATGAGATGGATTAAGAGTGAGTAAAAATCTTAGTAAAAAAGATATAAAAGTTTTAGGTCTTTCTTCTTTGGGAGGGACTTTAGAATTTTATGATTTTATCATTTTTGTATTTTTTGCAAGTTATATTTCTAAAAATTTTTTTCCTGAAAATTTAAACCCATTTTGGCAAATGTTTAATACTTATGGGATTTTTGCTGCGGGATATTTAGCTAGACCGCTTGGCGGTATAGTTATGGCTCATTTTGGTGATAAATTTGGCCGTAAGAAAATGTTTATGCTTAGTATTTTGCTGATGGTTGTGCCAACTTTTATACTTGCTTTTATACCTGCTTATGAAAGTATAGGGTATTTATGTATAGTATTTTTAGTGTTTGTAAGGATTTGTCAAGGCATAGCTATAGGTGGGGAATTACCTGGTGCTTGGGTTTTTGTATTTGAGCATGCTCCAAAGGGTCAAAAACGCACTTATCTTGGGATTTTAACAGCTTCTGTGGTAGGTGGAATTTTACTTGGTAGTTTTGTATTTTTGATGATGAATAAACTGTTTACACAAGAAGAGCTTTATGAGTGGGCTTGGAGAATTCCATTTTTCTTGGGTGGAATTTTTGGGATTATTTCTGCTTATTTGCGTAAATTTTTAAGAGAAACTCCTGTTTTTGAGCAAATGAAAAAAGACAAAGCCTTAGAAAAATTTCCTTTAAAAGAAGTGTTTAAAAAAGCCAAACTAGGTGTAGTGCTTTCTATGTTAATAACTTGGGTTTTAACTGCTTGTATTGTTGTGATGATTTTGATCATACCTTCTTTTATGGCAAAAATTTTAAGTATTGATGCAAGTATTCAAACTTATATGCAAATGCTTGGTATATTTGTGCTTGTAATTGGCTGTATATTAAGTGGAATTTTAGCTGATAAAATAGGCATAGTAAAAGCTTGTGTGATTTTTTCATTAGGATTTTTCTTAACTTGCTTGTTTTATTTTAATGCTCTTTATACTAAAACACCTGATTTTAATACAGTGAGTGTGTATTATTTGAGTGCTTGTTTTTTTGCTGGAGTGATGAATTTTTGCCCTTTAATGATGAGTGAAGTATTTGATGCTAAGATTAAATTTTCAGGACTTAGTTTTTCATATAATATAGCTTATGCATTAGCCGGTGGGTTTACCCCACAACTTGCTTTATTTTTACATACTATTGCTTTAGCAAATTTAGAAAATATCGCTCGTTTTTCTTTAGGATTTTATATGCTAGCTATGGCTATAATTTCACTTTTTTCTGCTTTGATGTTTAAATATCTTAGTAATACCCAACGCACATACTCTCAGTGATTTTAATACGCTTTTCCAAAGGAGTAGGGCTAAAAAAATGGCATTTTTCGATGTAAATATTATAGTTATAATCTAGTTTTAAAAGATCGTAAAATGCCTTTAAATTTACAAATTTAACCCCACATACTTCTTTTATATCTAAGATTTTATAAATTTGAGAATTATTTTTTTCTACTAAATGAGATGGAGCTAGGGTTGTAAATGAGCAAAAAGCACTTGCTAATACATAGCCACTTAAATTTTCACATTTTTGTATAAGATGTTGATGTTTTTTTAAAATACTTTTTTTGTGTAAAAATACCACTCTTGTGTCTTGATAGCGCGCTGCTTGAACGTTTTTCCAAAATTTATAAGCATTTTTAGAGATATTTGCTAATTGATGTAATTGCACATTTAAGACATAATCATCTAAGAATTGATTGGGTGGTAAAATAGTATAAGTCATAGTTTTTCTTTAATTTTGTTTTTAAAATTATACTAAAAATTGACTTTTGTTTATATTTTTAATTTCTAAATTTAATACAATAAGCAAAAATTATTTTTAAGGAAAAGCATGAAATTTGAAACTATTAATCATGAGGGTATAAAAAAACTTATGGATGTTTTTTATACAAAGGTTAGAGTGGATAAAGATTTAGGGCCTATTTTTAATGAAAAAATCGGCACAGATGATGAGAGTTGGAAAAAACATAAAGAAAAAATAGCAAGTTTTTGGGCAGGGATGTTTTTAGCTGATCCAAGTTATAGTGGTTCACCTTTGAGAGCTCATCATGAATTGCCTCCATTTCCAAGAGAATTTTTTGATATTTGGCTTAATTTATTTGATGAGAGTTTGCAAGAAGTTTTTGAAGATGAACCAAGAAATATCATTATAGAAAGAGCTAGAATGATAGCCCAAAGATTTCAAATGATTATTTATGATCATAGATTTGCTTAAGAGTTTAAAAACTCTTAGCGATAGTTAAATGTATGTAAGTTTTCACTATGTGAATATTTATAACTATATTTTCCATCAAGATATATTACCAAACGATAATACCCTTTATGTGAACCAAATACAACTTTTCTAACTTGTGCTGTATTAACTTGCAGTGTTTTGGTGTTAAAATTCTGTTTTTTAGCAAAATCTATAATAATTTTAGTAGGATCTCCTATAGACAGATGTCTTAGTATTTTATCCTGGGTTTTGATATTGATTTTGTTATTATAAAAGCCAAGAGAAATAAAATTATAAATATTTCCGCTAAAAAGTGGTGTTTCTATGTTTAAAGTAGTGTTGTTTTCTTCTGTTTTTGAGTTTTTATTTCCTTGTTTTTGTGGTACGGTTACAGATACATCAAGTATAGGCGTGGCATTTGGACTTTTAGTTTTTATAAATGAGTAGGTATCATGCCAGTCAATACTTTTGTATATATCCAGAGTGGTTTGTTCTTCAGAACCATCAAGGTTAATGTAAGTAATGGTAATATTTTTTAAAATTCTCGCATCAGAATTAAAGTTAAAATCTTGCCTTTGGAAAGGACTAAGTTTTGCAAATTCGGTGTTTTTTTGCTCTATGTTATTATCAAAAGGATTGTCTTTTGCATTTAAAAATACACAAGAAAGTAAAAACAATATAAAAAATTTAATTCTCATGCGAATTTTCTCCCTTAAGTCTTAAAAGTTGCAAATATTCTTTTTGAGCTTGAGCATTTTTAGCTTTTAAAGTCATTATATTTTTTTCTAAAATTTTTTGCTCTTCTTTAAGTGTTAGTAACACATCTAGAGAAGATTTACCAAAAAACATATTACCAAAATACATAGCAACAATAATAGCTACAAATGATAATACAATGGTTTTGATGAGTTGACGATGAGCTTCCTTTTTTTTAGAATGCTCATCATACTCTTTTAATAAATCGCTCAGAGTTTATCTCCTAAGTACTCATCATTATCAAGTTCAATTTCTAATAAGCGATTGTATTTAGCAGTTCTTTCGCCTCTTGCTAGAGCTCCTGTTTTGATTTGTCCTGTATTAAGTGCTACTGCAAAATCAGCTATAAAAGCATCTTCACTTTCCCCGCTTCTGTGACTCATAATACATCTGTAATTATTTCTATGAGCTAATCTTACTGTTCTCATGGTTTGAGTGATTGTTCCGATTTGATTAGGTTTGATTAATACAGCATTTGCCATATTTTTCATGATACCTTCTCTTAAAATATCTTCATTAGTTACAAATAAATCATCACCCACAAGTTGAATTTTATTACCAAGCTTTTGAGTAAGTTTAATCCAACCTTCATAATCATCTTCAGCCAAACCATCTTCAATACTAAAAATTGGATATTTAGCGCATAATTCTTCATAGCGGGCAATTAAGTCTTCACTTGAGAAAACTTTACCCTCTAAATGGTATTTACCATCTTTGTAAAGCTCACTACTTGCTACATCTAGCGCTAGTTTGATTTTATTTTCATAGCCTGCTTTTTTAATACAAGTCATTAAAAGATCAAGAGGTTCTGTATTGTTTGCTAAATTTGGTGCAAAACCGCCCTCATCACCTAAAGCAGTAGAGTGGCCTAAGCTGGCTAATTCTTTTTTCAATACTGCATAAATTTCACAAACTGATCTCAATCCTTCTTTAAAGCTTGAAAAACCAAAAGGCATGATCATAAATTCTTGAAAATCTACGCTATTGTTTGCGTGCGCACCGCCATTGATGATATTACACATTGGCACAGGTAATACACTTGCATTTGCTCCACCTAAGTAACGATATAAAGGTACACCTAGTGCATTAGCAGCAGCGCGTGCTGTTGCCATAGAAATTCCTAAAGTTGCATTTGCTCCTAGGTTGGAATAATTTTTTGTCCCATCAAGCTCTAAAAGAGTATTATCTAGTTGGGTTTGATTAAAAGCATCAAGCCCTATAATGTTTTCAGCTATGGTACCATTGATGTTTTCAATGGCTTTTAAAACACCTTTTCCACCAAATCTTTCATCATTGTCTCTTAATTCTAAAGCTTCTTTTTTTCCTGTGCTTGCACCACTTGGAACGATAGCATTACCCACACTGCCATCGCTTAACATGATTTCAGCTTTAATGGTAGGATTACCTCTACTATCTAAAACTTCAAAAGCTCTTAAATCTTCAATAATCAACATTATTCCTCTCCTTCTTCATCATCTTCTTTTGCACCCAAAATCATACTATCTATACCGATTGAATTTTGTATGGCTTGAGTGATTTCATCTGCAATAGCTGGGTTTTCTTTTAAAAATGCTTTGGCATTTTCTCTACCTTGGCCAAGTTTAGA
Organism: Campylobacter sp. W0066.2; assembly: GCF_024723515.1. Lineage (NCBI taxonomy): Bacteria > Pseudomonadati > Campylobacterota > Epsilonproteobacteria > Campylobacterales > Campylobacteraceae > Campylobacter > Campylobacter sp. W0066.2. The sequence continues at coordinate 7,413 of NZ_JANQCV010000017.1, forward strand.
AGCCTTGTAAGAAAACCACGCACCACTTTTATCAATAATATCAAGTTTTACACCATAGTCTATTAGCTCACCTTCACGGCTTACACCCTCACCAAACATCACATCAAATTCAGCTTGTTTAAAAGGAGGAGCTACTTTATTTTTAGCTACTTTTACTTTAACACGGTTTCCAATAGGCTCATCATTTTGTTTTAAAGTAGCTGTTTTTCTTACATCTAAACGCACTGAAGCATAAAATTTTAAAGCATTTCCGCCAGTAGTAGTTTCAGGAGTGCCATAACCCATCATGCCTATTTTCATACGAATTTGATTGATGAAAATTACAGTGGTATTCATTTTATGGACAATTCCGGTTAATTTTCTTAAAGCTTGGCTCATTAATCTTGCTTGAAGACCTACATGTTGATCTCCCATATCACCTTCAATTTCTGCTTTTGGAGTAAGTGCAGCAACACTATCTACTACTATTAGATCAATGGCCCCACTTCTTGCTATAGTTTCAACGATTTCTAAGGCTTGTTCTCCAAAATCTGGTTGAGAGATGTAAAGATTTTCTGTATCAACGCCTAAATTTTTTGCATATCTTACATCAAGAGCGTGTTCAGCATCAATAAACGCACAAACTCCGCCTTTTTTTTGACATTCTGCTATGATGTGTAAGGTAAGTGTAGTTTTACCTGAACTTTCAGGTCCATAAATTTCTATAATTCTTCCTTTTGGAACCCCACCAATTCCTAAAGCCAAATCAAGTCCAACCGAACCTGTAGGAATAGAATCAATTTTTTCAACTTCTTTATCGCCAAGTCTTAAGATAGTGCCTTTTCCAAAGGTTTTATCAAGACTTTTTAAGGCTGCATCAAGTGATTTTCTTTTATTATCATCCATGCTTGTTAATCCTTTTATAATATGTTTAAAATTGTATCAAAAAGAAATTTAATATAAGTTTTTATTTTGAATTTTGCTAAAATACTTTTTTAAATTTTTAAGGAAAAAAAATGAATAAAAAAATTAGCGTAGCACACTCTCCTGATGCTGATGATATTTTTATGTATATGGCGATTAAATTTGGTTGGGTAGGAAATGCTTATGAGTATGAAAATACAGCTTTAGATATACAAACTTTAAATGAGCTTGCATTAGAAAATATATACGATGTTAGTGCGATATCTTTTGCGCTTTATCCTTTGATAGCTAGTGAATATGCTTTGTTAAAAACTGCTGTGAGTTTTGGCGAGGGTTATGGACCAAAGCTTATTAAGAAAAAAGATAAAAAATTAAAGCCAAATTTTAAAGTTGCTTTAAGTGGGGCACACACTACTAATGCTTTAATCTTTCGTATAAAATACTCACAAGCTAGGATAACCTATAAGAATTTTTTAGAGATTGAAAAAGCAGTTTTAGAAGGTGAAGTAGATGCTGGAGTGCTTATACATGAAAGTATTTTAGAATTTGATTCTAGTTTGTGTGTTGAGGCTGAACTTTGGGATATTTGGCAAGAATTAGCCAAAGATGATTTGCCTTTACCTTTGGGTGGTATGGCGCTTAGAAGATCTTTACCACTTAATGATGCAATAGCGGTTGAAAAAGATTTGATTAAAGCAGTAGAAGTAGCCGAACATAATAGAAAAATCTTAGCCTCCATGCTTTTAGAGCGTAATTTAATACGCGTAGATGCGCAAAAACTTGATGTGTATTTAAATTTATACGCAAATAAAAACTCTATAAATATGAATGATAAACAATACAATGCCATAGATAAGCTTTTTGAACTTGGGTTTAATCATGGATTTTATGAGAAATTAATAAAAAGCAAAGATTATCTTATACCTAGTGAGTATGAAGAATTTAGAAATTCTTGATAGAATTTAAATTTTAAGGAGAAAATATGGAAAGTACTTTAGTAGCCTTGGGTGTACAAACTTTTAAAATCACACTTATGCTTTCTTTACCTATGCTTTTAGCAGGACTTATCGCAGGGCTTATTATAAGTATTTTTCAAGCTGTAACGCAAATTAATGAAGCAACGCTTTCTTTTGTGCCAAAAATTTTACTTGTTGTTGTGGTGATAGTATTTTTAATGCCTTGGATGATAAGTTCTATGATTGATTTTACAACTAATATTTTAAATCAAATTCCAAGTTTTATTCGATGATTATTGATTTTTCTAAGTATTCTTCTGTGCGTATAGGTGGGAGCTTTGAAGTGCAAGTGCTTGAAGAGCCTTGTGAATTTGATGGTTTTTTAGTAGGCGGGGCAAATAATCTTTTAATCTCTCCAAAACCCAAAAAACTAGGAATTTTAGGGAAAAGTTTTGATTGTATTAAAATTTTAGAGCAAAATGAAAAAGGTATGTTTTTAGAGATAGGCTCTAGCGTGAAATCTTTTAAAATGTATCATTTTGCTAAAGAAAACAACTTAAAAGGCTTTGAGTTTTTAAGAAATATCCCAGGAACTTTGGGCGGTATTTTAAAAATGAATGCAGGATTAAAAGATGAGGATATTAGTAAAAACTTAATCAGTATTTGCACTTTTAATCAAGAAATTTTAAAACAAAATATCGCTTTTGCTTATAGGTTTAACCCTATTAAAGAAGTAATGTTTAGCGCGAAGTTTTTTTTAGAATATGGATTTGACCCAGTTAAAGATGAACTTTTAAAAAATGCAAGAAAAAATCAACCCAAAGGTGCTAGCTTTGGCTCTATTTTTAAAAATCCCAAAAACGATCATGCAGGAAGGTTGATAGAAGCAGTTAATCTTAAAGGTTTTAGTAAAAATGATGCGATGTTTAGTAATGAACATGCAAATTTTTTAATTAATAAAAAACACGCTAGTTTTGATGATGTTATGTTTTTGATAGAGCTTGCCAAAAAAAGAGTTTTTGAAGAATTTGGGATTGTCTTAGAAGAAGAAGTGGTGGTTATATAGTATTTTTAATATCTTCATAAACAATTGCAGCTATTTCTTGGACTAATTCTTGATAAGATTTGTTTTTATCGTTTGTGCTAAATTGAGTATTGATAGTAAGGATTTTATGATCTTTTAGTTTTTTTGTTTTGGCATTAAAAAGTTTGTATTCTATGTCGGCTTTGACTTCAAAATTGGAAAAAAGCAAGAAATTTTGTTGGCTTGCTTGAATGCTTTTTAAATCTAGCAAAATAATAAAATCAGCCTTTTTAAAACGATTAAATTCTAAAAACTCACTTGCATTGATGAAATTTTTATTTTTTTGCAAGATATTTTGGCTATTGATGTAAGTTTGATTTTCTTTTTGATTAAGTAAGGCAAAATTATTTTGCTCATTTAAAATAGTACTTAATGCTTTTAGCGTATCTTTTGCCATGGTTTTAGCATCGATTTTTAAGTTTGAAAAATAAAAATTATATTCTTTTTCATAGCTTGGCACTAAAGCTAAGGTGTTAATGTGTGAGAGTTTATCATAATTTATATTTTGTTCAAGATTGATGATATTAAAATCATCATTATTTTGTAATTTGACGATTTTTTTATTCGCAAAAGAGTTAGCATAAATAGCACTTAAAAAACAAAAAAACACTAAAAAAAATCTCACTAAAAACCTTTTAATTTAAATTCATTCTTAGCAAAAGCTATAAAACTTGGAAGTTTAAAATCAGGACTATTATAATCTAAAGCCTTTTTGTCAAAATCATATAAAATTCCACCATTTTGTTTGACTAAAAAATCTCCCGCAGCTATATCCCAAGCTTTTGGGCCACCAAAACGCGGATAAATTCCAGCTTTTGCTTCAAGTAAATATACAAACTTTAAAGCAGATGAAACCTTAATGCCTTCAAGATGATTTTGAATAAAAAAATCTTCATTGTTATCATGATTTTTAGAGTAAAGGGCTATATTTTCAACCTTTTCGTACTGCTCTAAGTTAAGATTTAAAATTTCATTATTTTTATAAACTTTAGTATGAGTATGTGCATAATAAAATGCATTATTTTCCACATCGCCTATAAGCGAAAGTACAGGAGTGTTTTTATGGATTAATGCGATTAAAACACAATATTCTTTGTCTTTTTTAGCATAAGATTTAGTGCCATCAAGAGGATCTATTAGCCAAAAATACTCTAAATTTTTTCTTTCTTCATAAGAAAGTATATTTTCTTCAGAGCATATAGCTATATCGCTTGAAGCCAAAATTTCACTAATAGCTTCATTAGATTTTATATCAGCTAAACCTACCGGAGAATCATCATCTTTAAGCCATAAGGTATTTTTGTCTTTATATTCAAGCAATACTTTAGAGGCTTCCTTGCCTGCTTTTAAGGCTAATTCTAAAAGTGTGTCTAAATTTTTCATAAAAAAAGTATAGCAGTTTTATATAAATACTTAGTAGAATTATTTTCTACTAAGATTATTGATAAATTTAATTAAGCTAATAGCCAAAATTGCTTCAAGTAAAGCAGTAAGTACTAATCCTGAGTATATATCTTGAGTGATTATATTAGTTTGATAAGAAAGCGTAGCTATTGCGATGAGTAAGGTTAGTGGCATAGAATGGCTTAGGCCAAATAAAAAGGTGTTTTTTAAACCAAGTATTTTTACAAAAGTCATAGCACAAAGTATTCTTAGTCCTATCATAAAGGCAGTTAGCGAAAAAGCTATGAGTAAAACTTGAGGGTTTAAAAGCATTTGAAGTTTAAAACTTGAGCCTATATATATGAAAAATATAGGGATTAAAAATCCATAACCAAAGCTAGAAAGTTTATGTTCTAGATCTTTTTTATGATCAAAAAAAGTAGCTATAAATGAACCCGCTATAAAAGCTCCAAGTGCAACTTCAAGTTTAAAATAAATCATAATTGCAACTATGGCTATGAAAATTGCCATACAAAATCTTATATCTTTTTCATTTTGATCTTGCCAAGGCATGAGTATGGTTTTAAGCTGTGGATACCACCAAAAAAGCACTTCTAAAAATTTAAATCCAAAAATACAAAGTGCCAAAAATCCTACTAAATATAATAAATTTTGAGTGAGTGAGAAAAGATCAGCTCCTTTTCCCAAAAATGCCGCAGCTATGGTAAGCAAAACTATGCTTACAACTTCAGCTAAAGTGGCTACTACCATAGATACATTAAGCCACTCACGGTTTTTGCCAAAGTCTCTATAAAGCGTTGAGAGTAAACCCACACTCATAACAGGTATAATAATGACAAAAATATAAGAAATATCTATACTTTCAACCGCTAAAACACTAAAAGCATATAAAAGTATGATGTAGATAAAAGCTTTATTAAGTAAGCTTCTTTCAGTATTTAAAAAGGTTTTAAGATTAATCTCCATACCCGCAATAAACATAAGATAATAAAATCCCGCATTAGCTAAAAGCTTAAAATTCTCACTTTCTCCTATGAAACCCAAAAATCCTATAAAAGAACCAAGCATGATTTCAGTGGCTGAAAGTGGGAGTTTTAAAAATTTAGCAATATAAGGTGAAGTTAGCAAACACCCTGCTACGACTAATAAAATTTTTAAATCCGTAGCAGCTTGAGCATCAATGGCATGAGCTAGCAAAGCTAAATCCCATTTGTTTTAGTTTTTGTATGTCTTTGCTAGGTTCTTCGCCTTTAGTTGTAAGATAATCGCCCACTACTATAGCACTAGCTCCTGCGTTAAAAATTTCATATTGTCTTTCTTTTAGCACTACTTCTCTACCACCTGCTACCATGATATGTGCATTTAGTAAGTCTTTTTTAGTATCTTTGATGATATTTAATGCCTCATCAGGATCAAGCAAAGCTTGTTTAAGTTTTAAGTTTTCATTTGGTATGAAAAAATTAATAGGCGAAGAAAAAGGATCAAGCTCTTTTAAACTTGCTCTAAAACTTTTTCTATCAGCTTCGCTTTCTCCAAGACCATAAATTCCACCACAACAAAGCATCAAACCTGCTTCTTTAGCATAAAGATTAGTTTGAAATCTTTGCTCCCAAGTATGCGTAGAACAAATGTTTGGAAAAAATTCTTTAGAAGTTTCTAGATTATGATTATAAGAAAAAATTCCTGCTTTTTTTAATTCTTTGAGTTGTTCTAAATTTGCTATGCCATTGCAAGCTATGAGTAAAAGTCCTTCTACTTCTTTTTGCACTGCATGAGCTACTTTGCATACATACTCAAGTTTTTCATCATCAAGTCCAGCTCCTGCCGTGACTAAACAAAAACCCAAAGCCTCATTTTTCTTAGCCATTTTAGCTTCTAAAACAATTTGGTCTATATCTTTTCTTTTGTATTTGTTGATATTAGTTTTCACATGAGCGCTTTGAGTGCAGTATTTACAGTCCTCCCCACACCCTCCACTTGCTATATTAGATATAGCACAAAGCATGATTTGCATTAGATTTCCTTTTTGATTTTGCATTTTAAGCACTCTAAAAATGTGCCTTTTTTAAGCTCTTTGAAAATCAAAGTTTCGCCACATTCGCTACATTTTTCTTCGCTTGGTTTGTATTTGCTTATATAGTTGCATTTTGGATAAGCACTACAACCATAAAATTTACCACGCTTAGAAAAACGCTCCACGATCTCGCCTTCTTGACAGCTTGGGCATTTTACGCCTATGGTATTGAGTTTTTTTTCACTTTTTTCTTCATTTTGTGTTTCTTGTTTTAAATTTCTTGAGTATTTACATTTTGGAAAATTTAAACAAGCTATAAATTCTCCATATCTTCCTTTTCTTATAGCAAGCTCTCCACCACAATCAGGGCAGGCTTCATCTAGTTTTGTAAAAGTTTTTTGACTTTTTATATTTTTTTTACCCTCATCGATTTTTCTCATAAAAGGAAAATAAAACTCTCTTAAAACTTCTTGCCAGTCCATTTTGCCTTCTGCAATGGTGTCAAGTTTATCTTCCATTTTAGAAGTAAAATCACTATCTACTATATCACTAAAGTTTTGTTCTAAAACCTCTGTTACGACAAAGGCTATTTCATTAGGTATGATTTGTTTTTTATCTATATGCACATATTCTCTTGCACTAAGTAAAGAGATGGTTGGAGCATAAGTAGAAGGGCGTCCTATACCAAGATTTTCTAACTTTTTAACAAGCCCAGCTTCAGAATATCTTGAAGGTGGTTCGGTAAAATGTGAGTTTAATTCTATATTTTGAATATTTAGTGTATCTTCTAGTTTTAAATTAGGTAAAATTTTATCTTTATCCATATCTCCATATACTTTATAATGCCCATCAAATAAAATTTTTCTACCACTTATTTTAAAACTTGCTTCATTTGATTTTGCATAGACATTTTGAGTTTGAGATATAGCAGGATTCATTTGTGAAGCTAGGAAGCGATTGTAAATTAAAGTATATAATCTTGCTTCATCTTTTTCTAAAAACTCACTTGCAAGTTTTGGAGTAAAACTAAGATTAGTTGGTCTTATAGCTTCATGTGCTTCTTGGGCACCTTTGCTTTTAGTGGTGTAAATATTTGCTTTGCTTGGCAAGTACTCTTTACCAAAATCACTTTTAATGAGCTTTCTTACTTCTTCTAAGGCTTCTTTTGCGATATTTAAGCTATCAGTTCTCATATAAGTGATCACACCCATAATGCCTTGATGAGTTTTTACGCCCTCATAAAGTTTTTGAGCTATCATCATGGTTTTTTTAGGGTTAAAACCTAGGCGATTGCTTGCACTTTGTTGCAAAGTTGAGGTCATAAAAGGTGCTTGTGGGGCTATTTTTCTATCTTTGCTTTCTATGTCTTTTATTTTAAAGTTAGCATTTTTGCAAGCTTCAAAGATAAGCTTAGCTCTATCTTCATTAGTTAGACTTAGTTTTTCTATCTTTTGATTTTGAAACTCAACTAGTTCAGCTTGTAAGTCTTTTTCAAAAATCATATCTATACTAAAGTATTTTAAAGGAACAAAAGCTTTGATTTCTCTTTCTCTATCGACAATGATTTTTAAAGCCGCGCTTTGTACACGCCCTGCGCTTAAGCCTTTTTGAATTTTTTGATTGAGTAAGGGGCTAAGTTTGTAGCCTACGATACGATCAAGCAAGCGTCTAGTTTGTTGAGCGTTGACGCTATTTATATTTAAAGATCTTGGGTTTTTTAAAGCATTTTCTATGGCAATTTTAGTGATCTCATGAAAAACTATGCGTGGCAGGGAATTTTCATCTTTATTAATAGCCTTGGCTATATGATAAGCTATGGCTTCACCCTCACGATCCTCATCGGTTGCAAGGTAGATTGTTTTAGCTTTTTTAGCCTTTTCTTTGAGTTCTTTTACTAAGCTTGAATGATCATTTGAAATTCTATATTCAGGTTTAAAATTTTCATCTTCTATTTTTATACCAAAGCTAGTTTTAGGTAGATCTCTAATGTGGCCTTTAGAGGCTATTACTTCATAGTCTTTACCTAGAAAATTACCTATGGTTTTAGCTTTAGCAGGTGATTCTACTATGATTAAATTTTTCATTATTTTCCTTGTGAGGATTAAAATTAGTAAAAGTGTATAAAAAAAAGTTAAATTTTTTGCTTAGATGAATTTTTAAATGAATAATCTAAATTAAGTTACAAATAAAATATTTTAAAAGTATAAAATTTTTTTCTTTATTTTCGATATAGTCTAAACAACGGCATGGAAGCGGTTGAATTTATTTAAAAGGATTTAAAATGGGATTTCGTATAAATACTAACGTGGCATCTTTAAATGCTCAAAACAATGCAAATTTAAACTCAAGAGCGTTGGATAGCTCTTTGTCTAGACTTAGCTCAGGTCTTAGAATCAACTCTGCAGCAGATGATGCTTCTGGGATGGCTATTGCAGATAGCTTAAGATCTCAAGCTGCAACTTTAGGTCAAGCTATTAACAATGGTAATGATGCTTTAGGTATTTTACAAACAGCTGATAAAGCTATGGATGAGCAACTTAAAATCTTAGATACTATCAAAGTAAAAGCAACTCAAGCTGCTCAAGATGGGCAAAGCACTAAAACAAGAAACATGCTTCAAGCTGATATTAACCGTTTGATGGAAGAACTTGATAATATCGCAAATACAACCTCTTTTAACGGTAAGCAACTTTTAAGTGGTGGTTTTACTAATCAAGAATTTCAAATCGGTGCTCAGTCAAATCAAACCATCCAAGCTAGCATAGGTGCAACCCAGTCAAGTAAAATCGGTGTTACTAGATTTGAAACAGGATCTATGTCTCATACTAGTGGTGTAGCTCAACTTACTATTAAAAACTACAATGGTATTGATGATTTTAAATTCCAACCTGTAGTTATTTCATCTTCAGTAGGTACTGGTATGGGTGCTTTAGCTGAAGAGATTAATAGGGTAGCTGATATAACTGGTGTTAGAGCAAATTTCTTAGTGGAAACTACTGGTGCTGGTCCTATAAAGGCTGGAGTTACAAGTGATGATTTTACTATCAATGGAGTTAAAATAGGTAAAGTTGAGTATAAAGATGGTGATG
>NZ_JANQCV010000018.1:0-13945 GCF_024723515.1 Campylobacter sp. W0066.2
ATATAAAAAAGGATATAAGATGATATTTTTACATCGCCAAAATAATTTAGAATCATTTATTGAAAATTATGGTATAGAAGTTGACTTGAGATATAATGAAAAATTAGTATTAAACCACGATCTATTAGAAAAAAATTCTCTATATCCTTTTTTTAAAGAAAAAATTCAGTTTATGAAAAATATCCCTATTATTTGTAATGTAAAAGAATCTGGATTAGAAGAAAAAATTATAGAATTACTCGGTGATAATTTTGAGTATTATTTTTTAGATTCTCAAATTCCAGACATTTTAAGATTATCAAAAAATGGACATCAAGGTAAATTTATTATTAGAATTTCAGATGTAGAATCTTATAATGAAAAACTTATGGATATTAGTAAGCCTAAATATGTATGGGTGGATTATTCACAATTTTCTAGTTTTGATATTAAGGATTATCAAGAATTTATTTATAATATCAAGCCAAAATTAGAGCAAGTTGAACCTATATTGGTTTCTCCTGAGTTATATGATCTATCATATATGAAACTTATAAAACCTATCCAAAGTATTCTACCAAAAGGATTTTCTGTGTGTACTAAAAAGCCTGAGCTATGGAGTGTTTATGTTTAATTTAAGAAAAATAGCTGAAAAATATAAGCTTATTATGGTTGATATTGATAATACTTTGTTTAATTATACATTTGCACATAAAAATGCTTTAGAAGTTGTAATGAAACAATATAGCTTTACGCTAGAAGATTATGATTTAGCAAAAAAGATGATTACAAAAAGAGGATTATCTGCAAATCATCATAAAAAAGAATTATACTTTAAAATTATTTGTGAAAATAAAAATATTCATTTTTCAAAAGCTAGTGAAATGTTTAAGTTGTATATTTCTATTTTTATAAGAAATTTAAAAGTAGACAAAACAATGTTTGAATTTTTATGTTTTATTAAAAGTCTTAATAAAAAAGTAATAGCTATAACAAACTTTTATTTTATTGAGCAAATCCATAAACTAAATTGTGCAAATTTGACAAATATGATTGATTATTTGGTATGCTCTGAAGAATTTGAGCTTGAAAAACCAAATAAAGCGCTTGTTGATAGAGCTTTAGAGCTTTATGGAGAACTTATTGATGAAGAAGAAATTATAATGATTGGAGATTCTATTGCCGATAATTTTCTAGGGGAGGGGTATAGGATAAATTATTATCCATATAATTGTTCAAAACTTCTGATCTCAATTTCTGGAAAAAGTGGAAGTGGAAAGACTACTTTGAGTAATGCCATTGATGAAATATATAAAAGTTTTATTATTAGTACAGATGGCTATCATAAGTATGAAAGGCATTCTAAGATGTGGGAGAGGGTGACACACTATAACCCAGAAGCAAATAATCTTATTCAGTTGGCTATGGATATAAAACATATTTATCAAGATATAGGAAATAAACTATATATACCATTATATGATCATAAAAATGGAGTGATTGTTAAATCCGATGAGATTAAGATTAAAGATTTAGATATTGTGATTATAGAGGGTTTGCATACTTTATATCAAGAGATTATAGGAGATTTTGTAAAAATCAAAATATATATTGATTCAGATGAAGCGGATAAACAGAAGATAAATAGGGATAGTAAAGAAAGAAATTATAGCCATTCAAAAATTATAGATACTATACAAAAACGAGAAGAAGATTATAAAAAATACCTTGAAAAACAAAAAGACAATGCAAATTTTCTAATTATAGTTAGAGATGGTATTTTTAAAATATGTTTAAGGGATATATTGTTAAATAATTACTTGCAAAAAGAATATACTGGTAGATATGAAGATTTGATCCAAACCATAAAAGATATTTTTAGTCTGATTTTGAAAAATAGATGGGTAATGGAAAATGATGTATAACAATAAAAAACTTGATGGGTATATTAAAGACTATCAAGATTTATGTAAAATCTTTGGCAATATTTTAGATGCCCCATCAAAAGGTGGAAATATTTCTATAAAGGAAGATGAATATTTTATTATTAAGGCTTCAGGTGAGGATTTAAAAAAAGTGCATAAAATTTCTATTTTTAAAAATAATGTCAATTCTTTTTCTTATTACAAAGATTATTCTGTAGATATTGTGAAACCATCTATGGAAATCAAAATGCATATGGTGTTTAAAAATAAATATGTAGCACATTATCATCCTGTTTATATTTTATCTTATTTGTGTGCTAGGGAATATAAATTTGAAAATTATAAAGTTATTGATTTTGTTTTGCCTGGAAATGATTTGTATGAAGCACTAAGTAAAAGTTATTCTTATCAAGAAAAGGGTGTGGTGTTATTGCGAAATCACGGCGTTGTTATTTACGCAGAGCAAATTCAAGATATAATAGAATTATATAATCAATTAAAAAGTGAATTTTTTGAACAAAATGATTTTGTGTATACTCCAGATGATGCAGTTGATAAGACTAATGAGGAGCTATGGTTATTTAGAAATGCAATGGAAAATATTGCTATTAAAAAACAAATTAATCTACGTCCATTAAAAGTGAGTGAAATTGATAAATTGTTAAATTTGCCTGATGAACAATATAGAAAAAAAATTATGGAAAGTGAGTATTAGAATGAATATTATTATACCTGCAACTGGAATAGGCAAGAGGTTTAAAGAAGCTGGATACAAAGAACTAAAACCTTTTATTAAGGTTATAGAAGATAAAGTTATCTTGGACTATGTGATTGAATGCTTTGATACTCAAAAAGATGTTTTTTATTTTATTATTCAAGAATGTGAAAAAAATAAATTTGAAGATTTTATTTTATCTAGAAAAATTAATGCAAAAATTATTGTTTACAAAGGGGGGAAACTAGGACCTGCTGGAAGTTTGTATGGTGTGGTGTCACAGTTGCAAGATATATTTGATGAGGAAGTTATTGTTAGCTATTGTGATTTTGGACAAGAATGGAACTATAAAGATTTTCTACAATTTGTACAAGAAAACCTAGATGCTCAGGCTATAATTCCTTGTTATACTGGTTATCATCCTCATTTATTGCCTTTAGAAAATGTGTATGCAGCATGCAAGGTGTATGATAATACTTATAAAGTATACGAAGTTATAGAAAAATATAATTCTAAGAATAAATTTGAAGAATATTATTCTTCCGGTATTTATTATTTTAGAACTTTAAAGTTGGCTATTGAAGCAATAAAAAAACAAATAGAAGCTCAAGATATGGTTTCTGGAGAATATTATATGTCAGTAACTAATAATTATCTAGAAAATGTTTTGTGCTATCCTTTTATAGAGAAATTTTATCAATTTGGTACTCCAAAAGATTTTGAATATGTAAAAGAAAAACTTAACTCACAAGATGTTAATAACGAAAAAACAAAAATACAAAATACTATTATATTGTCTGCTGGTAGAGGAGAGAGATTTTTAAATCTTAATTTTAATCAGCCAAAACCATTTTTACCTCTTGGTAAAACAAGTATTATAGAGAATATAATTGATACCCTAAAAGATGTTGAGACGAAAGTTATTTGCGTTGGCGCACAAGATCATAAAAAATATTGGGAAAATATAAAACAAGAAGTAAGGTTTGTCAAGCCTAATAAGATTGGTGCGGCGTATTCTTATAAAGAATCTTGTGGAAATTTATCAGGCGATGTTTTAATTCTCCCTTGTGATTTAATTGCTAAACATATAAATAGACAATTTAAAAAAATATATTTAAATAGCGACATTGTTATCTTTGTGACAAAAGCATCAAAATATAATTGTGATAATCCAAATTATTTTACTTGGGTAAATGGGAATAATAATATTGTAGAAAAGATATCTGTTAAACATAGATTAGACAATAGTGATTTTATTATGATAGGTAGTTTTTATTTTAAGCAAAATTCTATATTGATCAAAGTCATAAATGACATATTTGAAAATAATATACAAACAAATGGAGAATTTTTTATAGACAATGTTTTTGAATTGCTTATAAAAAATCATAAAATATCTTATGTTGAGGTTGATGGATATTTTTCTTTTGGAACCCCTGAAGAGTATAAAGAAAATAAATATTGGTTTAAAAATAAAAACAAGGAGATTTTGGCATGAGATGTATACAAAGAAACAAATGCATTATTAGTGAAGATGATAACTTGGAAACACTTTCTAATATAAAATATCCGATTTTTTGTGGTTGTACTGAGGAAGATATAAGCAATGATATATTAGCAAACGAAAACATTGTTATTTCAAAAAAATACGGAGTCATTCAATTAAAAGAACTTGTTCCATTGGAAATTTTATACAAGAATGGACACGATTCTGGTGCTATTGGTAGTATATGGATGGAACACCATAAACAATTTTCTGATTTTGTTGTTAAATTTAATCCAAAAAATGTATTGGAGATTGGCGGTGGTAATGGAATCTTAGCAAATAATTGTATAAATATTAATAATAAGATATCTTGGACTATTATAGAACCAAATCCTAATGAAAATAATGATAAGATCAAATATGTAAAATCATTTTTTAATAAAACATATTTATCAAATGGCTCTTTTGATGCTGTAGTTCATTCTCATACACTTGAGCACATTTATAATCCAAATAAATTTTTATATGAAATTTCAGATTCGTTAAATGGGGGGGGGTATATGATATTTTCTATACCTAATTTAAAAAAATATTTAGAAAATAAATGGATCAACTGTTTGTCTTTTGAACATACTATACTATTAACAGAAAATATTATAGATTATATTTTAAATAAAAATAAATTTAAAATAATTGAAAAAAAATATTTTATAGAACATAGTATATTTTATTGCTGTAAAAAAGATATGTCAGTTGATTGTAATAAAATAATATTAAAAGATGAATATTGCAACAATAAGAAATTATTTAAAAATATGCAAAAATTTTATAAAGATAAAATTATTGATCTAAATTCTAAAATGAAAAAATATGATGAAGTGTATTTATTCGGGGCTCATATATTCAGTCAATATTTAATATATAGGGGATTAAATACCTATAATATATGTGGAATTTTAGATAACAATATCAATAAACAAAATAAAAGATTATATGGAACAAATTTGCAAGTATATTCTCCTAATATACTTACAAATAAAAAATGTAAAATTTTAGTTATTTTAAATGCTGGAATTTATAACGATGAAATTAAAATAAAAATGCAAAAAATCAATCATAACATAGAATATGAATAAAATTTACTATAATCTTGCGGTATTCCAATATCAATAAAATAATCATCAAAAATTTGAGTTTGTATTTTCAATGCACTACAGTTTGCTTGCAAAAATTCTTCAAAAGAAAATTTTCTCTCCAAATCAAATTCATCAAACAAATCTTTTTTCAGCAAGTATATACCACCATTGATTAAACCTTGTTTTTTAAATACCTTTTCTTCAAAAGATATCACAATCCCTTGATCATTAACACTTACAGTACCATATCGATCAAAATTTTGCATTTGCTTTAGTGCGATGCAAATTTTACTATCATTTAAAACAAGTTTTTTTAGATCAATATCAAATATAGTATCTCCATTTAAAACATAAACTTGATTTTGTATAAATTTCAAAGTATCTTTTATAGCTCCACCTGTACCTAAAAGCTCTTTTTCAATGTTATAGTATATTTTCATACCATCAAATTCATCTTTAAAGTACTCTTGGATGAGTTCGTATTTATACGAAACGCTTAAAATAACTTCAGTAATTCCTTGTTTTTTTAAATACTCTAAAACAAAGGCTAAAAACGGCTTTCCATTAATAGGTGCCATAGGCTTTGGGAGATCTTGCACTACGCTTTTTAATCTTGTACCAAGCCCTCCTGCTAAAACTATAGCTTGCAATCAAACCCCTTGCCAAAAAGTTCTTCTTCTACTATAGCACAGATGATATGACCTATTAAAATATGTGCTTCTTGGATCCTTGGTGTACAAGATGATGGTACTTTTATACAATAATCACAAAGTTCATTCATAGCGCCGCCACTAGCCCCGGTTAAACCTATGCTTAAAATTCCTTTTTCTTTACAAATTTCTAAAGCTTTTAAGATATTTTTACTATTTCCACTTGTAGAAATTCCTATAAAAACATCTCCGCTCACACCTTGAGCTTGCACTTGTCTTGCAAATAAATTTTCATAACCATAGTCATTACCAATGGCTGTTAAAATACTCGTATCAGTACTTAAGGCAATACTTGCAATACCAGGTCTGTCAAAGTAAAATCTACTCACAAACTCTCCAGCTATATGCTGTGCATCAGCCGCACTTCCTCCATTGCCTGCTAGTAAAGTTTTATTACCATTTTTATAAGCATTGATCACTTTTAAAGACACCTCTTTGATTAAGCTGATCATATCATTATCATTTAAAATCTTAGTTTTGATATCAATTGAATCACTAAAATGAGATTTTATATATAAATTTAAATTTTCCACGATTTTGCTCCTTCTTTAGTGAAGTAGAATTCTTGCACATATCCTTGCTGTTCATTTAGAATTTTTTTAAGTTTATATTTTTTTATAGGATCAACCATAAAAAACATAAAGCCTCCAGCACCCGCTCCACTTGTTTTGCCACTATAGGCACCATTTTCCATGGCTAAGTGATAAATTCTTTCAAGTTCATCATTACTTACTATATCAGAAATGATCTTTTTTGACTGCCATGACTTGCCTAAAATTTGAGCTATTTTGTCAAAATCAGCTCTAAATAGTGCTTCTTTCATATCTAGCGCGTCTTGTTTTATCGCATGCATAGCATTAAGAGAGTTTTCATCTCCTAGCTTTCCTTTTTTATGCTCTTCTATGTCTTTAGCCTCTCTAGTGATATTTGTAAAATAAAGCAAAACTCTAGCCTCAAGTTCGCTTGCTATCCAATTTTTTATGCGCAAAGGATTAACTATCACTCTTTTTTGATCATAAAATTCCATAAAGTTAAATCCACCAAAAGTTGCAGCATATTGATCTTGAGCACCGCCTACTATAGCCATATCCTCTCGTTCAATCTCATACGCCAAACGCGCTATCTCATACTCACCCAGAGGTAAATTCAGCCACTCAACAAATGCTTTAATGATACCTACCACCAAAGTAGAGCTACCACCAAGCCCACTACCACTTGGTACATCTGAATAAGTATGCAAAGAAAAACTTAAAGGTTTTTTAACATAGTCTTTTACCAAACGATTATAAATTGCTTTATAAAGATCTAATTTACCATCATTTTCTAAAAAATATTTGCTTTTATACTCTGCTTTTACATTTGTATCTGCTGAATCAAAGATGATTTTCCTATCTTCTCTTTCTACTAAAGTACAATGCACATATAAAGATATCGTTGCATTTAAAACATAACCCGTGTATTGATCACAATATAAATTTATATCAGTACCCCCACCGGCTAAACCTAAACGCAAGGGAGTTTGAGAACGAATTATCATAACTACTACCTATTAAGTGGGATTCTACCCATAGAGATTTCTTTTCTCCAATGATTTAGCAAATCTTCAAACATCTGTTTAGCTGGAATTTCTGGCTTCCAGTTGATATAGCTTTTGATTTTAGTATTATCAAACATTTGATAGTCTGCATCAATAGGACGCAATCTTTCTTCATCTTGCTCTACTTTGATATCTTTTCTTGTAGAAAGACTCAAAAGCATATCGATAACCTCAGGAAGCTTAAAAGCCTCTTCACCTGCTATATTAAAAGCTTCGCCACAAGGAACTTTTCCTTTTTCACTTTCTAATGAAAGTAAATAATAAGCCCTTATCGCATCTCTGGCATCTTGAAAAGTTCTTATGCTTGATAAATTTCCTACTTTGATAATAGGCTCTTGATAACCTGCTTCAATCAATGCAATTTGCTTTGCAACTGTACTTTCAAAAAATACATCAGAGCGTCTTGGGCCACTATGAGTTCCCATCCTAGTAACATAAGTTCTTATACCATAAGCCTCGCCATAAAATCTTCCCAAATAATCCGTACCGATTTTACTTATACTATAAGGACTTGCACCATGAAAAGTTGTATCTTCATTTAACTTAATACCAACTTTTGCTCTACCATAAACTTCACTAGAAGAACACACATGCACTACAGGATCGTAGCCATCTTTGGCTTTTAACAATCTAATATTTTCTAAAATATTTGCTGTGCCTATGATATTAGTTTGTAAGGTTTCTATAGGTATATCAAAAGAAGTTTTTGGGTAAGACTGTGCAGCCAAATGAAAGATCACATCCGGTCTTTTGCTTTCAAAAAGCTTTTGAATGCTTGAGTAATCATTCAAATCAGCATAAAAAATGCTAATTCTATCTTTTTTATTAATCCTATCACTTAGATGATAGATATTGTCCATAGGTTCTTGCCAACGCATCATACCTATAACATCATAGTCAGTATTTTCCAGTAAATAATCTGCCATTTGTGAGCCAACTTGACCTGTAAAACCTGTAATCAATACTGTTTTTTTCATAAATTTCCTTCTCATTTTAGCTTCTCATATTTTCTTGACAAATATACCAATTATACATAGCTTTAATTCCGTCTTCAAGTTCTATCTTATACCTCCAACCTAAAGAATGAATTTTATCACAACTGCCAAGTTTTTGAAAAGTACCTTCAGGTTTCGCACTATTATAAAATATACTTCCTGCAAAACCAATAATCTCATTCACCAAAGAAACTAAATCTTTTATTGCTATATCTTTACCAGAACCTATGTTAATATGTGTATTTCTTATTTCACTACATTGAGAACTATATAAATCACTAAAGTTAATATTTTGCATTACATAAATACAAGCATCTGCCATATCATCAGCGTGTAAAAATTCTCTTCTTGCATTTCCAGTTCCCCAAATCTCAACTTCATTTTCACTAATACCAAATTTTTGTAGATATTCTTTAGCCCTGTCAATATCATCCATTTGCACATCTTTTAATACAAGATCATATCTTTTTTCATTAAGTAGTTTTGCTAAATAAAATTTTCTAATCAACGCTGGCAATACATGCGATTTTTCTAAATTGAAATTATCATTTAAACCATACAAAGAGCAAGGCATGACAGAAATAAAATTTGTTTTATATTGCAAATTATAAGATTCACACATTTTAAGACCTGCTATTTTAGCTATCGCATAAGGTTCATTTGTATACTCCAAAATACTTGTCAAAAGATGCTCCTCTTTCATGGGTTGAGGGCAATTTTTAGGATATATACAAGCTGTCCCTAAAAACAAAAGTTTTTTTACATTGTTTAAATATGCACTATGTATAACATTATTCTGAATTTGTAAATTTTGATATATAAAATCAGCTCTATAAGTATTATTAGCTAATATCCCACCCACTTTCGCAGCACATAAAAACACATATTCTGGCTTCTCTTTTTCAAAAAAATATTCTACAGCCTGTTGATTTGTTAAATCTAGTTCTTTATGAGATCTTAATATAAAATTTTTATAACCCTTTTCTTTTAATTTCTTTAAAACAGCCGAACCGGTCAAACCATTATGTCCTGCTATATAAATTTTAGAATCTTTATTCATTTAATTTCCTTTTGGACTAAAATATCTCTTTCTGAAAGAATTGGCGATCTTGTCGGCCAATCGATTCCTATTCTTTCATCATTCCAAGCATAAGTAAACTGATCAGGCGCATCCAAATATTCGCCTTCATATGCAAGTTTATAATAATAAACCGCATCTTTTGAACTAACATAATGAGAATTACCCATATTTGGTGGTAGCAAAATTAGTTGTTGGTTGTTTTTATTAATAATGAATTTTTCCCATTTTAAGTATGTTGACGAATCCTTCCTGCAATCAACTACGACTTGATGCACCTCGCCATAAACACAAGTAACAAGTTTCCATGTTTTAATGTCACCATGAATACCTCTCAACACATTAAAATGCGAATTTATAAATTTATCATGTTTAAATTTTAAACCTTTGGGGATGATATCTCCTAAATTTTCCTCAGTAAAAGCTGTCCAAATTTCACCCCTTAAATCTTTAAATTTATTAGGAGTTATTATATACACTCCCTTTAAAATTTTTGATTCTTGTATATCAAATTCTATAGCCATTTTACTATTCTCCGTTGTTTTTATCAAAGTCTCTTTTTAACTTATGCATATCTTTAAGCAAAAACTTAATATATCTCCACCAAACACCACGTTTGCTTTTACATATTTCAATCAAAGCTTCGCCTAGTTTATAAGAAACTTTTTCTTTCTCCTTCAAAGCCTCTTGAAAATCTGGACTACTTTCTAAGGGTGGTAAAATCAAACCTGGATTTTCTTTTATTTTTTCATTATACTTTTTTCTTTCAAGCATATGCTTATTCTTTATACCAAGCAATATGAAGGTTATTTTTAAATAGTCAGTTTTTCCTTTCAAATTTTCTAAAGCAAAACCTAGTTTATATGCTAAATGATTTTGAATTCTTGCTTTTGCTGAATTTGCATCAATTAATAATTCATCTGTTCGTACACTTTCTTCACAATCAATTTCTTTTTGAATTTGTGTATTTGTAATTTTATTTCCTAAATCAATATTTAACTCTCGTGCTAACTCCAAAAAATCTTTATTATTTGGTTGCAACTCTAAAGCATATTTAATACATGTAATAGCATTTACAATATCCTTTTTAAAAGAAAATATTTTTGCTGCAACAAAAGATATGTAAGGATATTTAATTTTATATTTAAACACAATATAAGGATAATCTAGATTGTCGTATATTCCTCTAGCCCAATTATATCTTCTTCCTAAAAACAATGCTTTAAAAAAATTCTCCTTATCTTTTAAGATAATATTATTCAATTCAAATTCAACCTGATTATAATTTTTCATTTTAAAATAACAATCAATTATTAAAATATTCCACATTGTATTAGTTGGATCATAATATAATGCTTTTTGTATGTGAGACAAGGAAATTTCATGAGATAAATTAAGCACCTTAGATAACTCATAAAGTCTATAATAAGAATAACTAATTTGCAATTTATTCAAGTTTAAAACAAAAATATTTTCTTGAATAAGTGAATAAATTTCTAATGTAGTATACAACTCCTGATAACTTCTTCTTATTGGTTTACCTGAAATCAAAGATGCTACTCTTCCAAATGCTGATCTATTAACAGTAATAATGGCTTTAGATTTTGACATAAAAAATAATTCAAAAAAATCTCTTTTTAAGCCATCTATGCTAATATTTTTTCCAACAAAATCATCAATTGTTTTACAATAGTATTTTGATTTATTATGACACTGAATATATTTTGATAATAACAAATTAGCTTCCCGATCTTGGCCAAAAATTACCACATGATTATTACATAATTCTTTCATTATAATATCTATAGCCACCTCATAAGGAAAATGTCTATCATTTGCCCACAGCTGCGGCATTAATTTTACCTCAGAAAAAATTAATTCACCACCTCTTAAATGAATTGCTGTAAAGTCATCAATATTTTTAGATTGATCTTCAACATACCGAATAATATCTGAAAAATCTTTCGACCATTCTATTTCTTTAAAACAATTACTTAAATCCTTTAAACACTGAATATAGGAGTAATCTTTTATATAACTAGAAGGTAAACTCTGTCCTGATGTCCATCCAAACTGATACTCCGAGTGCAAAAGATCAATTTCACAAAATGATTTCATTAAGTTAATCTTCGAATGATAAAGATTAACTTCTTTTATATCTTTTTGCAAAAGAAAATTATTTATGAAATTAATTGAAAAAACATTTTCAGCAGATAAAAAATTAACACCCGTCAAAGAACCAGAATTACTTTGTATATTAGCATAATCCATATCCAAGCCATTTGGCCATATAAATTTCATTTTATAATTTGTTTTTTTTGACAATAACATTGCTATCATTAACGACTCCAATCTCATTCCAAAGCCGTCTGGTTTCACAGAAATAATATAACCTTTTACTTTCCTAACAAAAATTTCACATTTCTTAAAATGTAAATAATTTTTTTCTTGTAAAGAAATTTTAACCCACCTAGCTTGTGCTGCTTGATAAATATTTATATCTAAAGTTTCAAGTCTATTCCATTCAAACATATTAGAATCAACTTTAATCCAAGTATTACCATCCAATGAAAGCTCTACTTTTATACTTTTAATTCTATCTTGATATCTAACATTTGCTCTATTTGTAATTCTTATACAATCAATAGTCTCAATATTCTCTAAATCTATCATCCACCAAGGATTTGTCTCTAAACCGGTATGAAATGCATAGTCATCAATGACTAAATCTGCCTTGCAAGCCCTACTAGCATCATCTATATGAGACCATTTTGAAATAGAACTTTGCATGGCTTTTTTATTTTTAGCCAAATCAATACAATCTTCTTTTTTAAATATCATCTTTATTCCCAAATATTTTCTACAAATCGGATTATTTCCGAACAGTAAAAAGAAATATAAACTTGTCTATCTGCTATTTTAAACAGATCTTTTATTGGACCATTCTGTAAAAACAATTCTTTTTTTAAATCCAACTTGCTCATCTTATACTCACCATAAAGCTCATCATAAACTTGACTAAACAATTGTTCATTTTCTGTGTAAAAATAAATTTTCAATTTTATTAAAGCAAAATCTCTTAGTTTTTCTTTTAAAATTTCAAAATTTTCCAGTATTTGTATAGCTTCTTCTAATTTATTAATACTAATATAATTTTTTACAATTTCAAGTTTTATTTTATCGCTAAAATTAGAGTTATTCTTATATTCTTTTTCTTTAATAAACTTTAAAGCTTGATTAGACTTACCGCTCATTCTCATAGTATAAAGATAATTAAAAATTAGATCTTCATTGAATCCTATAGAACAATATTCTTTAAAATTTTCATTTTCTAAAAACTTTATAATAAATTCAAATTTATCGCTAGCTTCAATATAATATTTTTTTTCCAATGCATTATTCGCTAGTTGTAAAACATAATCAATATCATATTTTTTTACATGTGAATCTTTTAGCTTTAAAATAGCTTCATAAATTCTTTCACAACACCTACCGTCCTTAAAAACAAAAGTTGAGTCTATATTGTTTTTATAAACACCAAAAGGTTTACAGTCATTTTGTAATAATTTTTCAAGCTCTTTAAGTAGATTTTCTTCATCTTCTACCACAGGTCCAAAACCATCTTTTTTATAATCAAAATAGCCTTTTTGGTATGTATGATAAGTAAAAAATTCTTCTTTATCAAACTGATAATAAATTACTGGTTTTTCCAGATAAGCCATTTCAAAAGCTGCACTAGAATAATCTGTTATCATTAAAGAAGAATTTTGAAAATTCTTTTGAAAAGATTCATTTATTTCTCTATATTTTAAACTAATATAATCTGGTATATTAATTATGCTAACCATAGATTGCATATTATAATGCAGGACAATTGCAATATTATATCCAAATTTCTCAGAAAGCTCTTTTAATTTCTTACTTTGTATAAAATTACTCCATTTTATATAATACTGTGATGCTAAAAAATCTGATTTTAACTCTCTTTTTAAACTACAATCCTTTTTTTCTACAAGATAATTTCTCCATGTTGGCATTATAAGGATTTGTTTAGTATCAGATTTATTATTTTTTAGTAAGGCATCATGTCTTGCAAGACCTGTTAAAACCATTTCTTTTTTTCCAAATTTATAACGATTATAATCATTTGCTATAGAATCATATTCAGCTTGGGTTGAACTAGTTCTTAAAATGAACTTTAAATTATTAAACCATTTTGAAAGATCAACGGCATCAACACCATGGCCTAAAAAAATAAATTTTTGATAATTTGCTAATTCAATATTAAAAGCATTAGGATGATGCGATGAAACAAACAAATTTA
>NZ_JANQCV010000019.1:0-13199 GCF_024723515.1 Campylobacter sp. W0066.2
CTAATACAAAAACATAAGTAAATATATAGCTAGTGTTTTCTCAGCCATTATTTAAAAAATACACCCTAGTAGCCAAGTCTTTAAAAGCTTTAGAGTGGATAGACTTTGACAAGCTTTGGATTTTGAAGTGCTTGAAAATTTACTTTGACTAAAAGCGTTTAAAGCTTCATCTAGCTGGGTTTTTATGCTTTGATTTTTAGGATCTTTCAAAGCTTGATTTTTTAAATCTGCTATATTTTGAGCTTTGCTTTTTTGAGCATTATCAACCATAAGTGCTAAAAGCAAAATACTTTCTTTATCTACAAAAAGCACCTTAAAACACTGCTCATCATTTCCTACGCTAAAATCTAGCTCTTTGGTGGAATTTTGCAAAGTTGATAAATCTTCGTTTTTTATATTTGCTACATTACTCATCAAAGCTATACTGGAAAGACTTTCATTTTTTAACACATAAGAACTTACATCATTGATAAAAGTTTTTAAATTTCCCAAAGCTTGAGCTGCGCTTGCTTCATCTTTACTTGCGCTAAATTTTGGCAAAGCAACTGCTGCTAAAACTCCAAGTATAATCACTACAAACACAAGCTCTATATATAATAGTAAAAGCCTTTTTCATAATACACCTTGTAAATTTTTCACTTTAGGGCTTATAAGATCATCTTCAACGCTTACAAATTCTTTACGCTCATAAGCTTCACAAGCTGCCCTTGCTATCATCAAAGCATTGTCTGAGCAATACTCAAGCGGAGCTAGCAAAAGCTCACATTGATAGCTTTGGCATAAATACTCTATTTGACTTCTTAGGCTTAAATTTGCACTAGCTCCACCTACTATACCAAAGCGTTTAAATTTATACTCTTTAAAAATTTTTTCTAACTTGTTTAAAATATGAGCTATAGCTACTTTTTGAAATGCAAAGGCGATTTTGCTTTTACGCTCTAAGTTTAACTCTTCTTTTAAAATTTCTAAACGCACTTGGTTTTTAAGCCCTGAAAAACTATAAGCTAAATCTTTAGAATGAAGCAAAGGTATGCTAAATTCCAAATCACTTTCTTTTACATTTTTAGCTAAATTTTCTATGATAGCTCCACCAGGATAGCCAAGTCCCATCATCTTAGCTACTTTATCAAAACTTTCTCCAAAGCTATCATCAGTTGTTCTTGCTAGTTCTGTGATTTTACCTTGCTTATCGATAAAAAGCACCATAGTATGCCCGCCACTTACAAGTAATACACCCATATCAAAACTAGCTTTTTTATCTAAAAACATAGAGTAGATATGTCCTTTTAAGTGATTAATCGCTATGAGTGGTAAATTTAAACTAATGGCAAGCATTTTAGCCATAGCCACTCCACCTATCAAGCTCACACTAAGACCAGGTTCATTTGTAACTGCTATGGCACAAAGCTTATCAAAGTATTTTTGGCATTTTTCTAAGATTTTAGGTAAAGCTTCACTGTGTAATCTTGCAGCAAGCTCAGGCACCACCCCACCATAAACACTATGAGCATTTTCTTGAGAAATTTTTGTATGAAAAACACATTCAAAGCTGTTTTTATCTATGATAGCAATAGAACTATCATCACAAGAACTTTCTATAGCAAGGATTAAGCTTTTCATTGAAATTCCACCAAAATCATGCCGATAAATTTGTCTTTTTGTTCTGATTTTTCTATGGCTTTTGCAGGTATATTTACTTTTTTGATTTCTTTAAAATTTGTCTTTTTTTCTAAGGCTTGATCGGCTAAATTTGCATTTTTTAACTCATAAAACTCTACTCTATAAATCTTTCTTTTTTTATCCAAAGAATAACGACTTTGCATTTGATTTTTGCTAATTTCTATACCACTTTCATCATTACCCCTATCAAAACCTATAACATTAACCCTTATACCCACAATGGAAGGAATTTTAAAGCTATTTTTCACTAGGATTTTTTGAGCAAAATTTGTTTGTATGTTTTTACCATCTACTATCATTTCAACACTATCTAAGGCATTTGAAAATTCAAAGTATTCAGGGTATAGTCTAGTTTGCAAGCGATTGCCGTAATTGATTGAGTATGAATTAACATTTGAAATCACTGCCGTAATTTCATTGCTTGCTTCATAATTTAAAGCTTGATTAACAGGGAAAGGCAAGAAATTTATAGCATTAGTAGGTTTGTCAAGATAAAGTAAAATTTTATCATTAAAAAGTCTTACTTCTAAAGGCTTTTCAATAGCCCTATAAACTCCATTTGGAGTTAGATCAAAAGTTCTTTGAAATTCTATATTTGCCTTTTTTAAATAATACTCCACCGCCAAAAGATGATAATATACTCTTAAGTGTGTTGGTAAATTTTTGCTCGCTTCATTAGCAAAAGCTGCTTTGTGATTTGACACCACAAAATAAGTTAAAGCCTTTAACATATCTTTGTCATTTCTTTCTTGGGTTTTGGTGTTTTTTAAATGATATTGATGTTCTTCTTTTATCAAGGCTTTATTAATATTTTCCACCGCTTCTTTGGCTATGCTTTCTAAGTCTGCATATTTAGTAGAATTTACCTCACTTTGATCGATAATGCTAGTATTGCCCCAGCGGTTTGGATTTTTATCTTTGCTTTCATATTGTGGTCTATAAAAACCACTTCCATCGTGTAAATTTATAACCATATTTACCTCAGGATCTAAAATAAGCTTTTTTATACGCCCTATGGTGTGAAAATCAGGATCGTTTTCATCTATATGGGCAAATTTTCTATTTAAATCTCCAAAATTTCCTCTATTTCTAGCAATAATACTTTCAAAAGCTAAATTTGGCGCAACGATAATTTTACCTTTAGTGATATTATAATCACTCAAAAGCAAACTAGCCGCATGAAACCCACCTGGCTCATCTCCTTGTATGCCTCCAAGTATTAAAACTGTGTTGTTATCATCTAAGCTTTTTCCATTTTCTTTCACACTAAATTCTAAAGCAAAAACCGCATTTATAAAAATCAAAACACTTAAAAAATATCTCACTTCATATCCTTATCTAAATAAAGCCTTACTTGTTTATCGTACTCAAAAACATCTTCAATTTGATTAATCTTTGGCACACCAAAATGATCTAATGATTTGAAAATTCCTTTAGCTATGTCTAAAAACTGCGCTTTTTGGGCTAAAAATTGATACACCATATACTCATTTGCACTATTTATAATCACACCCAAGTCAGGCTCTTTCAAAAGCTCATCTTTGAGTGAAAATATAGGATATTTTTTTAAACTAATTTTTTCAAATTTTAAACTTGGCATAGCTAACAAATCCAAATTTTCTATAAAGCTTTGATCATGCTCATCTAAAATCGCTTGAGCTATAGACAAACGCATATTTGCATGAGAAAAATACGCACTTATACCACCATCTTTAAACTCACACAAAGCATGTAATAACGATTTTCTTTCTATCAAAGCATCTATTTGCTTAATACCATAAAGATGATAAGCTTCGATGATTTCAAAAAGCTTATTGCACATACTAGCACTATCTATGGTGATCTTAGCCCCCATGCTCCAGTTAGGGTGTTTAAGAGCTTCTTTCACGCTAACATTTTTTAAATCTTTGATTTTATAATTATAAAAGGCTCCGCCACTTGCTGTGATGAAAAGTTTTTTAATATCTTTTCTTTTATCTATCAAACACTTTAGTGCTGCATGTTCGCTATCTATGGCTTTAATCTTAGAAGTGTCAAAAAATTTCCCTGCTACTACTAGGCTTTCTTTGTTTGCTAAGGCTAAGGTTTTACCAAGTTTTTGCACCATAAGACTTGAGTTTAACCCCGCAAAACCTACTATAGCATTTACTACTAAAGAGCTTTTGCACTCAGCTATCATCGCTTTTAAGCCCTCTTGAGCACAAAAAATCTTATCATGATCAACTAAGGTTTTATCTTTTTCATCTTGGATACATACAAATTTAGGCTTAAAAAGAGCTATTTGCTCATTTAAAAGCTTGATATTTTTACCACAAGATAAAGCTTCTATACTTATATTTTTTTCTTTAGCGATAAAAAGAGTATTAACCCCTATACTTCCTGTGCTTCCAAGAACGATCATACTAAAGTTGCCATTGCAAATGCTGCAATGATAACAGCATCAATTCTATCTAAAACTCCCCCATGTCCTGGGATTAAATTACCACTATCTTTAATACCTGCTTGTCTTTTAAAATAACTCTCAAGCAAATCCCCTATCACAGCAAAAATAGCTACGATTAAAGATATATAAATACTTTTTACCAAGCTAAATTCAAAAGAGCCTATGATAGTTCCTAAAATCCCTGCACAAACTATGCCACCTACAACTCCTTCTAAAGTTTTATTTGGACTTGTTGGAGAAAAAGCTCTCTCGCCAATGAGTTTTCCTATAAAATATGCCCCACTATCACAAGCAACGACAATCACTATAAGCCAAAACAATACAAACATACCCTCATAGCTTAATACTTGATAAAGCATTAAAATAGGTAAGGTAGGATATATATAAGGCATAAGTTCATTTAAATTTTCACTTTTTTTATAAACTAAATATCCTAAAATCAAAATCAAAGCCATAAGGCCTATAAAGAAAGGTTTATCTAAAAATGCTCCTATTACAAAAATACACAAAGCTACAAAGACGCTTGCATGTTTGCTTTTAAACATAGCTTTTGCTTCATTAAATGCCAAAAACAATAAAACACCAAAAATAGCAAAATTAATCAAAAAATTATCCACTAAAGCAACAACAGCTATCACAGCTATCATCACAATAGCACTAAGAATTCTTGTCTTTGAAAACATTTTTATCCTTTCTATATACTTAAATCAAGCAAATGAGAGCTTTTTTTAACCACTTCTTGCTCTTCTTGTTCATCTTCATCTTCTTGCTCTTGTTCTTGATGATGTTTAGAATGCTTCTTTTCTTCCTCTTGCCTTTCTTTTACCTCATCACTTACTTCGTGAGTTTGATTAACTTTTTCAAGTTTTTCAACTGTTTTTTCTTTTGCTTGAAACTCACTCATATTCACTAAAGTCGCAAAAGAATCTTTTGCTAGCTCATTGCTTACTTGTGCTGAATGTACCGGTGCATTTTGGTTAGCATAATTAACGCCACCTATGGGACTTATAGGCATATTCACTCCTTTAAAATGCTTATAGTCTTATAATTTGTATAATTTACAAAAGCCTTTTCCCTAACCTTAACAAAATTCTTACTCGTATAATCGACCAAATAAGCTCCAGAGCTTAGCTTGGAAAATTCCACACAAAGCTTTGCTGCAAATTCTAGCACTAATTGACTTATTTTTAATTTATTTGAAGTAATGATCACATGCGCACTAGGATAATCTTTCACATGCAGCCAAATATCATCTTTTTTAGCTATTTTTAATAAATACTCATTAGCTTTTTCATTGCGCCCCACGCTGATTTTAAACTCATCAAAATAAAAGCTACTAACTCCTGCGTTTAACTCTTCTTTTTTAGTTTTTTTGCTTTTTTTAGGCATTAAAACTTCTAATTCTCGCAAAGAAGTGCTTTTAGTGATTAAATCTTTTAAATTGATTAAAAAATCAAGTTTTTCACTTAAAATTTCTCTTTCTATGTTGATATTTTTAGCCTTTTGCTTTAATTTTTTTGCCATTTTGTAAAATTCATTCGCACTATTTTTAGGAGTATCTTCGAGCTTAAAAGCAAGCTCATTTGCATTAAAATCTTGCAAAATAAATTCTCTTTGATAATCTTTTAAAGAATTTAAATTAGCAAATAAAACGTCTGCTTTTTGGCTTAACTCTTGAGCTTTTTTTAATAAATTGCTTTCTTGCTCTAAATTTTCTATACTCTCTTTAAGGGTAAAGATTTTTTTATCTACATTTAAAAGTTTATTTTCTTTTATGTCTTTTAAACGATCTTGTTGTAACTTTTTAACACTTTCTTTAAAATACACATTAAAATCATCAATCTTTACAAATTCTTCTTTGATCTCATAAGCTTTTAAAGCTTGAAGTTTTTCGCCTATTTTTACAATACGGTAGCTTTTATCTATATGACGCAAAGCTTCTATGATAATATCATTAGTGTCTGTGATGATTACATTAGTGTTTTTTCCTGTAAATTCAAAATAAATCTTAGCCCCATAAGCTTTGTAAGATTTTTCTGATAAAACTTCAAAAGATAAAATTCTATTATTTTCTAACACTTCCAAATTTAAAATCTTCGCATTAGAAAAATATTTTTTTAACATAAAATCAAAAGGTGCATTATAGACTTTTGCTTGGAGTTTATCTTGGTAAATTCCACTTTTTCCGCGTGTTAAATCTAGTATAAAAGCTTGATGATCTAAGCTAAGCTCTAAGATATTATCATCAAGGCGTTTGAGATAATTTAGTCTTTGGAATTGTTTAAAATAATCTTTTATTTGTATTAAATCTGTATATTTCATAAATGTATTATAAAATATTTTGATGAATTTATGAGGTTTTTATGAGTGAAAAAATTCCTTATCCTTGTGTGATTTTATGTGGTGGAAAGTCTTCACGTATGGGAGAAGATAAAAGCTTATTGCAAGTAGATGATAAAAACTTAACTCTTTATCAATATGAAAAAATGTCAAGAATTTTCAATCAAGTTTTTATTAGCACCAA
Source organism: Campylobacter sp. W0066.2 (assembly GCF_024723515.1). Taxonomy (NCBI): domain Bacteria; kingdom Pseudomonadati; phylum Campylobacterota; class Epsilonproteobacteria; order Campylobacterales; family Campylobacteraceae; genus Campylobacter; species Campylobacter sp. W0066.2. The sequence goes on from NZ_JANQCV010000019.1 coordinate 6,648, forward strand.
AAAAGATAAATTTCATCAAAAAAACTTAGCACTTATTTTAGATGAGGATTTAAACAACTATTCTCCACTCATTGCCTTAAATTCCATACTTAAACATTTTCAAAATACTTATGTATTTATCCTTAGCGTAGATACTCCAAACATAAGCAAAGAAAGTATTTATAAGCTTTTTCATCATCTAAAAGCGCAAAACACGCTCTTAGCAAGCACAAAAAAACACAAACATTATTTATGTGGATTTTATCATAGTAGAAATTTTGAAAAAACTTTGCAATTTTTACAAGAAAATAACCACAAACTAGCCCTTTTTTGTGATACAATAAAAGCAGAATTTATAGAATTTGAAAATGAAAATGAATTTATAAATTTAAATTATTTTAACGAATATAAAAAGTGGCTTTATGAAAAAAACAATTCTACCCATATTATGTGCTTTTAGCGCTTTAGCAAATGAGGATTTAATCAATCAAGCCTTAGAATATGAAAGGCAAGGTAAGTACAAAAAAGCTATGCAAATTTATAAAAGCTTAGCTTTAAAAGATACAGCAAAAACAAAAAATTTAGAATTTTCTCTTAATAATGAGCAAAATACAACAAAAGAACGTAAAATAGATGATTTTAACCCAAGAAGTGAAGCTTTGGCAAATTACCTTGGCACAGAAAAATCATACAATCCTTTTGGCATTAGTACGCATAATCTTAGTTATTTTATGCCTGTTTCTTATAGTTTCAACAAAAGAGATTATAAAAGCACTGAAACTAAATTTCAAATTAGTCTTAAAAAAACTCTTTTTGAAAATCTTTTAGGTCTAAACGAAAGCTATAACATAGCTTATACACAAATTTCGTGGTGGCAACTTTATGAACATTCATCGCCTTTTAGAGAAACTAATTATTTACCTGAATTTTTCATCAATTTTCCTATAAGTGGGCATGGGACTTTTGAAAATTTAAAAAATATACGCGTTGGTTTATTGCACGAATCAAACGGGCAAGATGATCCAGATTCAAGATCTTGGAATAGAATTTATCTAAGCAATGCGTGGTTTATTGGGGACTTTATGTTTATACCTAGAGTTTGGCTAAGAATTCCTGAAAAAAGCTCGGAAGATGACAATCCTGATATAGAAAAATATTTGGGCAATTTTGATATCAATCTTGCTTATACTCAGGATGATTATTTTATCAATATCTTATGGCGTAATAATTTAAATTTTGCTAATAATCGCGGTGCAGTGGAAATAAGCGGAGCTTATAAAATTTCTAACAATGGCTTGTATATTTACACTCAGTATTTTAATGGTTATGGCGAGAGTCTTATTGAGTATAATAAATCCTCAAGCAGACTCTCAAGTGGAATTTTGTTAATGTATTAAAATGGAAAAATTTTGCTTTATTAAGTTTATCATTAACGATGAAAAATCTTTTAAAAGATTATGTGAGTTGTTTAATTATATTAAAATTTTAAAAGATGAAAATTTACAAATAGAAGATTTATACACAGATGAAAGTATATATAATTTTTATAGCAAAAAAAGAATTAGAATATTTCTCAAGCAAAGATTGCTGGGAGTTTGATGATATTTTTGATTATATAGGAAATGGAAAGTATTATTTTCACTCCATAGAAAAAATAGAGGAAAATATTGCCAAATTATATTTTTACCCCGTTTCTTTTCCTTATGGTGGAGTTGAACCTATAATCGAGTTTATAAAATCATTCCAAATGAAAATTCTTACAATTGATTGTAGTTATATGGAAGAATTTGAATATTAAAAGCCTTAAAAGACTTTTAATATTAAAGCAAGCAAAATGCTATAACGCTACCTAAGATAAGCAAAGAACCATTAAAGCATAAAAATGTTGGTATACAAGTATCTTTGATGTGATCGCCTTGCTTATCTGCATTAAGCCCTATGCTCACTCCCAAAGTCGTTTCACTAGCAGGCGATCCTGCATCACCTAAAGCTCCAGCAACACCGATGATAAAAATAATCGCAGCAGGTGAAAAACCAAGCTCTATACATATAGGACAAAACAAAGCAGCAATGATAGGAATAGTACCAAAAGAACTGCCTATGCCTATGGTAATTAAAAGACCTATGGCTAGCATGATAAAAATAGCTAAAAAGTGACTTTGCTCCATAAAAGGCACGCTTGTTTTTACAAGCTCAGCTATACCTCCACTTTGTTTTAAAACCTCTCCATACCCTGAAGCAACAAGCATTACAAAGGCTATATAACCCATGATTTTAAGCCCATCATCAAAAACTAGATTAACTTTGTTATACTCTACTCCACCCAAAATTACCATCAATACAAAACCCAAAAGCCCTGATAAAGGTAAATTATGCGTTAAAATTTGCAAAATCAAAGTCAATCCAAGGCCAGCTAAAACACCCCATTCTTTTTTACTCATTTTTAAATTTTCAAAATCCATTTTGGCAATTTGCTCTTCTTGATATTCTCTTGGTTTAGCATAAAATACAAACACAGCCAAAAACAAACCAACTAGCATACAAATAGCCGCAAAAGCCATAGTTTGAGAAACTTCTCCTAAGCTAATTTGCACTCCATTTGAATTTAAATTATCCACAAGCAAAGTTTGAAAAATAAGCCCAAATCCCAAAGGCACGACCATATAAGGTGTAGTAAGTCCAAAAGTTAATGCACAAGCTATGGCTCTACGGTCTATTTTTAACTTATTAAAAAGTTTTAACAAAGGTGGAATCAATAAAGGCACAAAAGCCACATGGATAGGGATTAAATTTTGTGAAAAACAAGCAATAAATGCCAAAGAAAGTATAAGTAAGTATTTTTTATGTGAAATATAATGCGAAACTATTTTAATCAAATATGCCGTTAGATTAGTTTTTGATATAGCAGCAGCCACTGCTCCAAGTAAAATATAACTTAGTGCTGTTTGCAAATTTCCTTGCATACCATCAATTAAAACTTTCATAGAATCCATCATAGCTTGCGGAAGTTGAGTAAAAACCTCCATCAAAGTCAAATGCTCTACATTCATAAATTTAGACCAAACGCCCACAAAAAGCCCAGAAAGCAAAACACTAAGCAAAACATTAAACCTAAAAAAACACAAAAGCGTCATTAATACAACGCCTATAAATACCGGATTAGTTAAAAGCATTACATTCCTTAAATTAAAATAATTGCACATTTTAAATAATTTTCTTTAAAATACCATTTAAGTTTAAAAAATTTAAGCAAAAATTGCAAAATAAAAGCATAAAATGATAGTTTTTACTTTAAAAAAGGATACAAATGAGAAGTGACGCAATCAAAAAAGGACATTTAAAAGCACCAAATCGCTCTTTACTTAGAGCATGTGGCTTAAATGATGAAGATTTTAACAAGCCTTTTATAGGTGTAGCAAATAGCTATATAGATATCATCCCGGGTCATTTTTTCTTAAACGAATATGCAAAAATCATTAAAGATGAAATTCGCAAAAATGGTTGCATTCCTTTTGAATTTAACACTATAGGTGTTGACGATGGTATAGCTATGGGGCATGATGGTATGCTTTATTCTTTGCCAAGTCGTGAAATCATCGCAAACTCTATTGAAACAGTGATGAATGCACACCAACTTGATGCACTAATTTGTATCCCAAATTGTGACAAAATCACTCCAGGTATGCTCATGGGGGCTTTAAGAGTTAATGTGCCGACTATTTTTGTGAGTGGTGGGCCTATGAAAGCAGGAGTAAATAAACACGGAGAAAAAATCAGCCTAAGTTCTGTTTTTGAAGCAGTGGGAGCCTATGAGGCTAAAAAAATCGATGAAGATGATTTAAAAGATATAGAATGCAAAGCTTGTCCTAGCGGTGGATCTTGCTCGGGTATGTTTACTGCAAATTCTATGAATACTTTATGCGAGGCTATGGGCATAGCACTTGAAGGAAATGGAACTATTTTAGCACTTAGCAAAGAAAGAGAAGAGCTTTTAAGAAAGGCTGCGCGTAGAATTTGTGAGATTGCTCTAGATGAGCGTTTTAAAATTCGTAATATCATTACTAAAAAGTCCATTAACAATGCTTTAGTTGTTGATATGGCTATAGGTGGAAGCTCAAATACTATCTTGCATATGCTTGCCATTGCTTATGAAGCGGGTGTAAATTTAGATATAAAAGAACTCAATCACATCAGTGCTAATGTAGCTCATATAGCCAAAATTGCTCCATCTTTAAATACTGTTTATATGGAAGATATACACAAAGCAGGTGGGGTAAGTGCGGTAATGGCTGAAATAGCTAAAAAACCAGGCCATATTTTAGAACTTGACACTCTAGATATTAGTGGAAAAACTTTAAAAGAACGCATTGAAAATGCTAACATTAAAGATGAAAACATTATAAGAAAAATAGACAATGCCTATTCAAATGTAGGTGGGCTTGCTATACTTTTTGGGAATTTAGCCGAGCAAGGCTGTGTGATAAAAACCGCAGGTATCATGGGTGAGCGTAAATTCAAAGGTAAAGCAGTTTGTTTTAACTCTCAAGAAGAAGCCATTAAAGGCATTATAAAAGGTAAAGTTAAAGAAGGCGATGTGTGTGTGATACGCTATGAAGGGCCAAAAGGTGGACCTGGCATGCAAGAAATGCTTAGTCCGACTTCATTACTCACGGGTATGGGACTTGGTGCTAAAGTAGCACTTATAACAGATGGCCGTTTTAGCGGAGCTACAAGAGGGCTTAGCATAGGTCACATTTCTCCTGAAGCTGCAGAAGGTGGGCTTATAGCGCTTTTAGAAGATGGCGATGAGATAGAAATTGATGTGGATACTTACAGCATTAATGCAAATTTAAACCAAGATGAAATCACCAAACGCAAAGCAAACTTTAAAATGCCTCATAAACAAATAAATTCAAGATGGCTTAAAATGTATCAAAAGCTTGTAAGCAATGCTAGCAAAGGCGGAGTTTTAGACTTAGAATAATTTTCTTAATTTCTTTAAGAAATTAAGAAATATCTTTTTAAATGTGAAAACAAAAATATGAAAAATTATGTTAAAGTGGCCGGGAGAAAGGGATTCGAACCCCTGGAGGTGTGACCCTCAACGGTTTTCAAGACCGCCGCTTTCGACCACTCAGCCATCTCCCGAAAGAATAAAAATATCAAGTGTTAACATCGCATTGGAGGCGACATCCGGATTCGAACCGGAGATCAAGGCTTTGCAGGCCCATGCCTTACCGCTTGGCTATGTCGCCTTGAGTTACCAAAAAGTGGTGCCCGAGGCCGGACTTGAACCGGCACGGAAGAAAAATTCCGAGGGATTTTAAGTCCCTTGTGTCTACCAATTCCACCACCCGGGCGGGTGATAATGGAGCGGGAAACGAGATTCGAACTCGCGACCCCAACCTTGGCAAGGTTGTGCTCTACCCCTGAGCTATTCCCGCATTAAAATTGAAATTATATCTATTAAAGCTTAAAGATATATAAAAAATAATTTAAAAATTATAATAAACAAATAAACTTATTAAAATTAATAATATTTTTATAATCAATATGATATAAAACGGGATTTGATTTAATCAATTTAAAATATTGCATGGAGGTATTTATGTTTAGCTTTAAAAGCTTATCAAGCAAATTAACATTTATAACCTGTTTGTTAATTATAGCAATTTTAACCGTAGTTAATATTATAAACTACTATGAATCTAAAAAAACAATCAATGATTATCTGTATGAAATACAGATGAAAACAATGCTAGATGTTGCAAAGGTATATGAACTTTATGGTAATTCAAAAAGAGCAGCAATAAATTCTCTTGGACACTCAATCTCTTCCAAACCAAATATGCATCAAGACGAAATTATAGATATTTTAGGCACCTTAAAACAGTCATCAGATTTTGAACTTGTATACATTGGATTTGAGGACACTGGTAAAACATACAGATCTAATAAAGTTATTAATGATATCACAAGTGGATATGATACTAAAAATAGATCTTGGTATAAAGAAGCAAAAGCCGCTGGCAAATTAATCGTTACCGATCCTTATATCTCTGCTTCTAGCGGTCAAGTAACTGTAACATATGCTGCGCCAATTTATTCAGATGGCAAATTTATAGGTGTTGTAGCAGGAGATTATGATCTTTCAAGGTTTTCAACCGATGTTTTATCACTAGGACACTCTAATAGTTCTTATGTTGCAGTTTATGATAGAGAAGGTATTATAACCTTCCATGAAGACAAAGAAAGAATGCTTACTAAAAACGATTTAAGTATTAATATAACAAATGCTGTAAAAGCTAATCCTGATTTAGTTGATCCAAGTAAACAAGAAACCTTATTTTATGCTAAAGATGGCACAGGTAAAACTCAAGTCGCAACATGTACACAAAGCTTAAACCCTAAATATATAATCTGTTCTATCACAGAAGAATCTGTGTATACTGACGCAGTAAATAGATTGTTATTTCAACAAATTATAATTGCTATTATAGCTATAATAATAGCTTTACTTCTAGTAAGATTTGCTATTATTAGAAATTTAAAACCTATTGCAATAATTACTTC
>NZ_JANQCV010000020.1:0-11510 GCF_024723515.1 Campylobacter sp. W0066.2
AACCATTAGGATTAGCTGGATCATAAGTATAAGAACTAACTACACATTCTCTCATAGCTTTTTGTATTTCTTCTTGGGATAATTTTTCCATAGTGTTTTCCTTTTTTTATTATTTAATTTTACTAAGCAATTACAATATTTTAATTAAAATTTGATAAGGTGCACTTCTTTGGACTTTTTTCATAAGAATCTATAATATTACCACTCAAATTGATGATTACTTATCTTTTTATTCTTTAATCTGTATAAAAAATTCTAATTACATTTTATAATCTAATTATAATATAAATATTTTATAAAAATAGATAAATATTTAAGACTTTACATTATTTAAAGTTATAATTATCTAAGTATTTATTACAATAAACAATAATAAAATATAATAGACTAGAAATAAGTTACTTTTTAAGAAACAACTTATTATAAATTTATATTTTTTGCATAAATCTATAATAAAATAAGGTTGAAATTTGAAATGGAATATTACCGCTAAAGATTTGGAGAATTTTTGTAATACAAATCCTAGAAGAGCTCAAGAACTACTACCAAATCTTACTTATAGACTAATTAAGGCAAGTGTAGAATTAGAACAATTTTATCTTCCCAAAGGAAACAGTATTAGCAACCCTGGATATGATGGATTTATAAAAACCAAAGATCGTCATAGAATAATCCCCATTGGAAAATCTATTTGGGAATTTGGTACAGATCAAAAGATTGGCTCAAAAGCAGAAAAAGACTATAAAAAACGGCTACATAATTCAGACCCAGATATTACTTTTATATTTGGCACTTTTAGAGCATGGACAAAAAAAGATATTTTTTGTAAAAAATATACAGATGAACATAAATGGAAAGAAGTTAAAGCACTAAATTCTGTTGACTATGAATCTTGGCTAGAAGACTATCCAAGTATTGCTCTACATTTAGCACAAGAAATCGGTAAGTTACCACCACAAAACATTAAACTTATTTCAGCAAGGTTAGAAGATTGGAGAAAGCAAACACAAGTCGAACTAAAAGATGAGTTGGTTTTGTGTAATAGAGAAAACGAACAATTTGCATTTATAAATTCTCTTAAAAATAAAAATGGGCTTATAAATATTATTACGCCTGTAGAATCAGAGGGATTAATTTTTTCTTTAAGTATAATAGAAAAAAATACCGATTATACAGATAGAACCCTAATTATTCAATCACAAGATGTTTGGGATAACATTGTGGAAGTTTATAACGGATTGATTTTATTTTATGAGGGATTTGAGCCAAATAATATTGGATATGCCACAAGCAAACATCTTGTAGTTCGCATTTCAAGAAATAACAAAGAAATAACAAAAGAACACAATGATATATATCTTACCAAGCAAGATAAAACACAAGTTTTAGAAAAAATGGGATTTTCAATATTGGAGGCAAATAAAATTAATAAAGATACTTTTGGAAATCTCGATTTTATAGCCATACATCCAAAATTAAAACCCATTGACAACAATATCCTGATTAAACTTGAAAAAATAATAAAAAATGATTTACACTCATATCTTCCCTTATTTTTAGCTGGTTCTTGGGATACTTCGTACAAAGGAGATGTGAATTTTTTAGAAGCAATTTCTGAAAAAAAATATATAGATTTAAAAAAACATATTGAAAATATAAAAAATACTAATCTCTTGGAAATAGCAGGTTTACACTATCATAAAATTCTTTTGAAAAAATTAATCATAAATTATTTTTATAATTACACAATTGATGATTTATTTCTAGAAAATATAAAAAATGTTTTTTTGGAAAAAGATAAAACATTCAAAGAAAAACAAGCGTTTATTTCCAATTTTACTTTTACACATTCACGTTTTTTACGAAAAGAACTTGCTGATACTTTGGTTATTCTTGCCGTGGATAATCCAAATAATCAACATAAAATAGATAAAACAATAGAAGATATTATTGATAAAAATAATATAGTAGAGTCTATTTTTAACTTAAAAGATGTTTTAGGTTTATTAGCAGAAGCTAGTCCAAGAGGAATTATTAACCAATTTAAACTTTTGGTAAAAAATAAAAAAGAGCGAGAATTATTAAAGCGGTTTTTTGAAAAAGATACTTTTTTGTTTGATGATTCGCAATATCTTTTTTACACACTTAAAATTATTGCTTGGGATCATAATTATTTTACAGAAGTTGTAAAAGTGCTATTTGAATTAGAAAAAAATGATTTTTGCAAGAAAGAATGCTTAATCACACTTCAAACTTTATTTGCCGGATGGATTCATAATACCAATACTCCGCATAATAAAAGAATTGCTTTGCTAGAAAATTTTTATACAAACAATAGTGAAGTTATATGGAATATACTTTGTGGAATCCTGCCGTCGAACTATGAAGTACAAATAGGACATTCATATCCTAAACACCGTAATTGGCACAATGGATTTGAATTTAATTCCAAAAATATTTCAAATGAATATTCAGAATACATAGAAGCAGCAACTCAACTTATATTGAAAAATACCAATAATCTTGAAAAAAGTTTTTATTGCATATCCATATTAACAAAAATTAACACTAAATATCAATCGGATTTTGTGGATAAATTAGAAACCTTTTTAAAAAATGCGAATAACAAAAAGAAATTTGAAATCAAACAGAAAATTACTGAGCAAATTGAAAATATTAAAAATTATAATTGGCCGGTATCCCGTGAGTGTATAACTAAAATGCAAAAGCTTGTGGAAAGTATTTGTTTTAACAATCCACTTTATGAAAATCTACATCTTTTTCAATATCATGGAAAAGAGAATTCAGAGCACTTGCACACTCAACGTTTACAAGCAATAAAAAATATATGTCAGCAAGCAGGGGTAAGATATATATTTATTTTAATTAGAGAATCAAGTTCTATAGTATGTGGAAAAATTGGTGAAATTATATATGAAATTAATTATTTGAAATTTGAGTCTACAATGTTTAAATGGCTTGTTTCTAATACAAAAAATAAACAATTATGCGCAAGAGGCTTCTTTTTACGTAATATTGATAAGATTTTACAAGACAATATTAAACTAAAATCTATCACAGCACAACAAAGAATAGAGTTATTTAAAATTAGCAAACCCGACAATACAAAATTAAAAATTTTAAAAGAACAAAATCTCGATGAACAAAAACATTATTGGGAAAATTTTACTATATATGTTGAACAAGATTCTAATTTAATTTCCTCAATTTTTTATACATTATTATCTTTTAATATGCCAGAAAAGGCTTTGTTATTTTTAGGAGTCTCATTATCAATGTGGATTTCTTTTGATAAAATAAAAATCAACATAGAAGATATAACTAATGCAATGTTGCAAGTTGATCCAAAAAAATGTAATGGAGATGAAGAAAGATATTACTATGGAGAAATAATCAAAAAATTACAAGAAGTAGATTTAAACCTATTTATTATGTTTAACATAGAATGGAAATTTTTACAGCTAAGAAATTTTAATTGCATATTTTCTTTAAGATATATGCTTCAAAATCCACACTCATTTATCGATTTGATTTTTCCAAATAATAATGATATGCAAAAACTTGATAGCAAATCAAAAAAAGCTTACGGGGAAAATCTCTTTTATTTTTTAAAATTTTTTTCTTTTTTAAATCCAATAACAAATCAGCCTATATTGAATACAGATGAAATGAAAAAATGGATTGAAGAGGTAATTAACTATGCCACCAAAACACAACCAGATGATAAGATTTTATATTTGAAATATATTATAGGAGATTTACTTTGGCAATTTATTAACAGTCACGAAGCCACTTCGTTATCATCAAAAATTCTGAAAATTATTGATGAGTATCTTGAGGATTCTCAAATTAAAGATGGATTTATTCAAGAAGGATTGGGACTTCCGAAAATAACATGTGAAAAAATAGACGAAAGAGGTGAAAAAGAAAAACAAGAAGCAGAAAAGTATAATAAATATGCAATATTTTTTCGTGATAATTTTTTTATCAATCTTTTCGAATGTTTCTTGAAAAAGTCTAATCAATGCACAAGAAAAGCCATTTTTGAAGATGAATATAAAAAAATTATACAGCTTGCATAAAAATTAATCTATCCTTTATTGTTTTTTATATAATCTATCTATGCAATTATTTTTTTCTTATTATTCAAATAGAATTAGTAGCTTTTATCAAGAAAGTTTTCGATAGATTAATTTTGTACAAGTTTATTGAATTTATATAAATTTACGAATTTTAGAATATTTTTTTAGTTTTTTACAATTTTGATTAGATTATGAGTTGATAGGTTGAACTATTCTAGCTATAAGCATTAGTATATATAATCCATTTTTTTCCTATATCAAACTCCCCTTGATTTGTTAATTCACAAGCAGTCATTGCAATAATTTTATTTTTATAAGCTTTATCTATTGTTCGTTTTTCACTATCTTCTAATTCTTCAAGCATTCTCCAAACAGCAAAATCAATAACCTTAAACCAACTATTATTTTTAATTTCTTTTGCTTTGTAAAAATTAAGCATTTTTTTTAGCAACAATTACAGCGTACCAAGAAATAATTTTATAATAATCAATATCCAAAAGTCTTTGTTTATGAGTTTCTAAATACTTGTATACATTGCTGCCTATAATCACTAGGAATCGATACACCCTTTTTTTTGCACAAACATTATGAAATTCAAGCATCATACCAGCAATAGCTTTTTGTTATATTCAGTATTCGCCACTTCTTTAATTTTACTAATATTATCAGCCATTTAAAATGCTCTCAATGTTTTTTTCAATATCACTAAAATCTTCTTCTTCTATTTTTTTCAAAATTTTCTCTTGTCTTTCTAGTGATTTTTTATCTTGATCAAACAACCCAACAAAATAATCAAGCGTAACCTTATTGTAATGATTATCAGTGTAACCTTCATTGATTCTGTCATTACCATTAAAAACTTTATCAAAGGCATTATCCACTTCTCTTTTTATTTCGAAACGATTTTCTATGATTACTCCTTTGGTATTTTAAAAAGTTTTACTATGGAGTATTTTTAAATAGCCTAATTCTTCCATCATATATTTTTCAAACCCTTCAATATCTAACTATTATGATATAAATAATTTAATGTATAGTTGAGAAATTTATTTTTAAAATATTTTATAAAAGAACCAATAAACTATATAAAGAGTATATACTATAAAATTGCAAAACTATTAATATTAACTACTTTTTATTTGTTATTATTTTTTTCTTGCTTTTGCCATAAAAACTGAGAAGCTACAACTCCAATTGAAGTAACAAATCCTACAAAACTTAACCAAGGATATTTAAGATACGCGAGGGCAAAACCAAATATAAATCCTATTAAAATTATTATAAAAGCAAATATCTGTCCTTTTTTTACATATTTAATTTGCTCTGGAGCTAGATTTCTCATAACTTCTTGATTTTTACTATCTTCATTAATTAGTTTTCTTTCAATATCTATAATATGATCTGTTTGTTTTTCCATTAAAGCAATACATTTTTCTTGCATTTCTTTTGATAGTCTAGGCAAACAATCAAAAGAAGAATTAACATTAATGAAAGTATTATTTTGCTGATTAAGAGTAATATTATTTTTGTTTTGTGATTTTTTTGATTTCGGTTTTATATTGTTCATTGCTACCTTTTCTTAATTCTTCTGACTTTTTGTAAAAATTATCCACCATTGTCTTTCTATCTTTTAATGATATAGCATTAAGAATATCTGCATTAAACATATTTGTAAAGCCAAATAAAAAAGCATTTATGTTTGACATTTGCCTTACCCCTTTCTTGCTATAAAATAGCACTAACTCACAACAAGTAAATTATGTTATTTGTTATACACAATTTTTTATAAATGTTTTAACAATTGTCAAGTAAAAATCAGGATTTAACTTACCAATATTAATTTTAAAGTTAAAATTAACAAATTAAATTATAAAACAGAATAAATACTAATATATCAATATTTAATGCTTATAAAAAAGACTTTATAAAGGACTTTTGTGGGATATATAAAGCACCTTTAGGGGCGAAATAAAGCACTTTTTTGATATATTTTAAGCAAAAAATAACAAAAAAAGAAAAAATGGACTTTATAAAGGACATTTAGGAGATATATAAAGGACTTTTATGTGTAAAAATACGCTTAAAAAGCACTTGAAATAAACTTTATAAAGGACAAAAATGTAAAATATAAAAACCCTTGCAAAATACTATAAAATAGGCATTTAAAAGCATTAAAAAACTTGATTTTTATTGTGAATTTTGGTATAATTTTATTAATATAGGTATTTTATTTATAAGCAAAAATGAAATACTAAAACTCTTATATGGCTTCTCTACTAACACAAATATATGCAAAGTCTTTATCGGGATAAGCTTTTCTTACACTTCCATCATAGGGTCCATTGGATATAAAAGAAAAGGAACATAATCAGTAAGTTTCATTTTACTTCTTTTGTTAATAATATCAGAATTTGCTGTATCTATAAATTTTTCTTTATCAAGGTTACTTCTTGGTTTTAAACCATTTCTAATCATACTTTCTAAATTTTCTAATGGTGTTAGATGATATAAAAGCTTCCCATCTTTAATATTTACTCTTTTAATTTTTTCCGGTATATTATTCACATTTAACCTTTTAACCCTCCTTATTTTCTGATATTGTATCCAAAAGATATAAAAAAGAAATGCAAAATTTCATTTTAGTAGATTACTCATTCTATATTATTTATCATAAACACTAAATAATAACCAAACAATAATCGCCAGATAATTCAAAAATTATTTTATATTTTAATTTATTTAATTAATATAGATAATAAAATAGTAAGCTCAATAAGCACTCAATTATATTAACATGTATATTCTTTGTTATACAAAATATAAATTAATAGAAACTATAAGTATCAATTTTTACTACTACTGCAAATTTTATAATATCTTATATATTATATTTTAACCAAATTTCTATTGATGATATTCAACTCTTCTTCAATAATTTTTAACACTTTTTCCTTTAAATCATTAAATAAAATTTGAATTTCTAAATCATCTAAATTACTCAATACCCAAGACACAAGTCTATCCATATCATCTTTTTTAAGTGCTAATAAATGCTTTATTTCTATTTTTTTAGGCAAGGTAAAATCTGATATTATGTCTATAAAATCTTGTTTATTTTTTGGAGTGTTTTCTATTTTATTAATATACAAAATAAAATAATATAGAAGAACTAACATTCTTTCTCCATTTCCATTCCAAGCTTCTGAAAATTTCTGAATAAAAGTTTTTCCTTTTACTGTCCTAACAAGAGAAGTTATTTTTTTAATTCTTAAATTTTTTAAAATTTCTTGCATAGATTCTTCATAGCCTAGCTCCAAACACAATCTATTGATATGTTTTTTGCATTCATTTTCTTTATAATCTTGCGCTCCAAATATTAATTCATCTGAACTAAATCCAAATTTCTTACACAATATTTCAATAATATCTATACTAGGTTTTGAGGCATTTGTTTCCCAAAGACTAATGGTTGATTGTTGTACATTTAAAATTTCAGCTAAGTCTTTTTGCGTAATATTATTTTCTTTTCTAAGAGATTTTAGATTTTCTCCAAACATCAGCACTCCTTTTAAATATTACAAAATTATAACATAAAAATTAAAAAATAATGTATAATATCAAAAAAAAATATAAGGATAAAAATGGAATTTGAAAAATATATTGTAAAATCAATAGATTTTCAAACTTTAAATCCTCAGGAATGGTTTATCAAAAATTTAATACCCAAGCGTTCTTTGGGTGTTCTATATGGCTCTAGTGGTTCTGGAAAAACACTAATAGCCATTTATTTAATAAAAAATATATTAAAAGATCATAATATTAAAATTTCATATATCAATGCGGACATGGATCTTTTAAATTTAAAAAATTATGGTATTGATGAATTAAAGAATAATTTTAAAGAAAAATTCGAATGCTTAAATATAGTTGGATGTGACAATAAATATCAAATCTATAAGGATTATCTAGAAAGTTTTTCAAAAACTAACTTGAATAATATTTTTATAGTCGATTCTTTTAACTCTATTTATCCAAAAATAGGTAATTTGCTAAATTTAAATGTTCTATATAAAATAGAACAAAAACTTAGAAGCAGAGGAGCTACATTTTTATTTATACATCATACAAACAAAAAGGGAATTTTTGGCGATTCTCAACAAATAGTAGATTATGCTGATTATACTTTTCAATGTTTTTCAAATTTAGAAAAAAAATCTATTTTATTGGTACCAAAGAAATCAAGCAGATATGAATCATTAAAAGACAAAGCTTTTCTCTTTGATGGATTAAAAATTATTGGAACAACAGAAGTCGAAGAGATGATATTGAGTGAATTTGAAAGTAAATTTATTGATTTGGTTTTTGAAATTTTAAAAATAGGAACTATAAAACAAAATGAACTAATAGATATTGTTTATAGAGATAGAAGAACCCGTTTTGGAAAAAATAGAATTAGAATTCTATTACAAAAGCATGCTAAAAATCCTAATGGAAAATGGTGTATGAAACAAGAACCTTGTGACAATAATTCTATTTATTACTATCTTAGAAAAAATAAAAATGAGGAAAAATAATGGATATGGATAATATAGTAATTTGCAAAGCTAGTGATCTTGAAGATATTTTTAAAAAGATTTTAAAAGAAAATGAATTAATCAAGAATAAAACTGATGAAAATTTAAATGTACAACAGGCTTCAAATTATTTAAAAATAAGCACTTCAAAACTTTACAAGGATTGTAATTTAGGAAAAGTTCCTTTTTGTAAAATTGGTAAAAAACTTGTTTTTAAAAAAGATGATCTTGATGAATATTTAAAACTTAATAGCTCTAAAAATAGTTTAAAATTTTAATCACACTTAACTAAAAAACCGAAAAACCTAAAAAACCATTGTAAATTAGTGTTTTTCAGTTTTAAAATTACTAAAAATAGCATTTAGAGTATTATTAATAGTTTCATTTTTAATATTTGCATATCTTTTTGTAACTCCTATGCTTGAATGCCCTAATGTTTCTCCAATAGCTTCTAAAGATATACCCATATTAATACCTATATATCCTATTAAATGTCTTAAGTCATGTAATCTAATAGGAGTTTTTAATTTTTGATTTATTTTATCCCAATGCCATCTTATATCTTTATAGGGGTTTCCATCTTCTTTAATAAAAATATATCCTTTATTTTTTACTCCAATGCTTTTTAAAGCTTCTATTTGTAAAGAACTTAATGGAAATTGTAAGTTTTTCCTTGATTTGTTTTGGCTTGAAGGTAAAAAATAAATTTTATTAGCAAAGTCAATATTGTCCCATTTTAATGTAAGAACTTCACTTTTTCTTCTTCCATGTAAAAGAAATATAAACATAGCTCTTATCATTAAATTTTCATAATTTATAATAGCTTTATAAAGAGCATTTCTATCCTCATCATCAATAGTAAAATATCTTTTGTTATCAAATTTTTGTATCTCTATTTCTCTTGCTATATTTTTTTCTATATAATCATTTTTAATAGCAAATTCAAATACTGGAGAAAGTATATCTTTTATTGTTTTTGTTGTTCTTGGAGATTTGCCTTGATCAATCATTTTATTGACAATATTTTGCATATCTTTTAATTTGACTTGTTTTATTTTGATGTTTCCTATAACATCTTTTATATGTGCATTATATGAAAATATGGTTACCTCGTAATGTTTTTTAGAAATAGTATTTTTTCGCATACTAATCCATTCTTCAAACACTTCATTTAGTTTAGGTTCTTTAACTTTAAATTTCTTTGCAAATTTTCCATTAATTCTTTGCAAGGCAATTAACTCACAATTCTTTTTAAGGGTCTGGGTGTTATTTAAAATAGGAAATATCTCATAGCTTGATTTTTTTCCTTCATAATATCTTATAGCTAATTCGTATGGTATAGTTAATCTTCTTTGTAATTCTACTAAGCTAATTTCTTTTATATCCTCTAATTTCTTATCTTTGTCTATAAAATATATACCCTTATATTCTTTTATTTTTACTAGATTTTTCAAGATATTCCTTTTTTGCTTTTAATTTACGCAGAAAATTTTATTATTTTTTACATAATATAAAATTAAAAATATACTAAAAATAGTATCTCAAATGGATTTTAGTGGTAGCGGTTTTTTTCTCAAAATGGTATAAAATAATACTATTTTTAAGATAAACTTAAACAATAAAACGCCTATTTTTCAATACTTTGATAAAAAATGATAACAAAACGCATTAGGCTTAGGATCTGGTGCAGCAATGCGTGAAGGTTCAAGTCCTTTCATCCGCACCACTACTTTAAAATCCTTTTAAGCATTTAAAGTTTTACAATTCATCTTAATCGTATTTATAACAATAAGTTAAATTTATAATATTATAAAATTAGGAAGATGTCATGATAAATACATATCAAGTTAAAATTATCGAAAATTTTTGCAAGGATAAATTTAAAAAAAGATACAAGAGCAAAAGATTTTTTTCATACCTTTTTGGCTCAAAATTTAGAAATTTATACCAATATAGAAGATCAAAAGTATGCCAAAGATACAATATTAATATATAAAATTTTTGATATATGTATTATATGTATAAAAGATGGAGTCTCGGTAAGTCAAGAGTATTGTCAATTTAAAAAAGGTGTGATAGATCATATAGTTGTATATACTGATGAAAACATGAATGATGGTAAAATATCGCAACTATTAAGAGGTAGTTCTACATTAAAAATAGATAAATCAAATTGTTATGATAATCCAGATATTAAAGTTGTGTTTTCAGAAAAAGGCTTTTTGCTTCAGGCTAGATTTAATAATTGTGAAAGTAAATTTAACGATATAATGACTATGCTTGCGCTTTCTTTGGCTTATCGTGAGAAAATGGAGTATTATTTGAATTTAATTCAAGCATTATAGATAAAGAAAATTATCATGATGTTATTGATATTAAAAAAGATTTTTATGTTTTTAATCTAAAGTATTTTTTTAGTAATCCAGTGCATTATAACTATCAACAAAAACATGCAATATGGAAAATTATATTTCAATATTATAATATTTTAGAGCAACATCAAGAACTTAAAATCCAGACAGAAAATCTTGTTGATATTTTACATATTGAACAAAATCAAGAAGAAGATAAAAAGGAAAAAATAAAAGAGAATAAAAGAAAAAAAATTGAAATGATTTTTTTAATTATCGGTGGTTTTGTTACTTTAGCTTCGTTGGTTAGTGCATACAAAGACGCTATGGAACTATTTGGTTAAAACCATATATTATTTTGGCAGAACAAGCGTTTTAACTTTATAGTTAAATATGCTTTATGCAAAAATTTAAAAGCCTTACTAAAATTTTGGAGTTTTTTATCCTCTTACATCTCCTATTCTGTATTCCTTCTATTATTT
>NZ_JANQCV010000021.1:0-9043 GCF_024723515.1 Campylobacter sp. W0066.2
GGTTTTATCTAATGTTTTCCAAAAACTTACTTTATAAGAAGGATATTCTATTTTAGGAGTATATATAGTTCCATCTATATAAGTTAATGTTTTAGCAAGGTTTTGTCCTAGGGTGCTAACATTAATGATAGGATTAGTTTTAAATGGAGCTTTAGAAGTAATAGTTGCTTTAGCTTCACCGTTGGCATTAAATGTTGCTTCTTGATTACTTAAACTAGCGTCTCCACTTAAGCTCCATTCTATTTTTTCATTAGCTTTACCACCTTTTAAAGTTACTTCGGCATTTTTATTAGGTTCTGCAATAATAGTACTTGGATCAGCATTAAAGGAAATAGTGTATTGATAAAGTTTGATTTTATCTAAATTAAGCTCCTCTTTAACGCTACCTTGTTTGGTATAACTAAACTTAATAGTAAGTTCTTTGACACTATAATCACTAATACCTTCAAACTCTAAAGTAGCTTCACCTTTATCATTAACATTAAAGCTTTCTTTTTTAGCTTTTACCCCTTTACTTCCACTGATTTTATCAATGGTTGAATTTGGTAATAAACCGCTTACTTTAATCTTAAAATCATCTATATAATCTATAGTTTTTTCTTGATCTTTAAAGCTTGGGTAAGTTACACTAGGTGTATATGTTTTTACATCATAAGTAATAGTTTTACTTAGGTTTTGGCCTAGGGTGCTAACATTAATGATAGGATTAGTTTTAAATGGAGCTTTAGAAGTAATAGTTGCTTTGGCTTCACCGTTAGCATTAAATGTTGCTTCTTGATTACTTAAAGTAGCATCTCCACTTAAACTCCATTCTATTTTTTCATTAGGCTTACCACCTTTTATAGTTACTTCTACATGATCAGGCTTTGGATCTTTTAAAGCTTTGTTGCTATCACTTTCATAAGCATGGATTTTATCTTTACTAAAATTAATGCTTGGGGTGTATTGGTGGAGTTTGATTTCTCCGTTTATTTCTTGAGTGCTAGCTGTACTTTGATTGTAAGTAGCAATGATTTGCAATCTTTTAATATTAAAATCTTTTACTCCTTCAAATACTACCTTACTCTCACCTTTATCATCAGCTGTGCTTTCTTTATCATTGCTAATTCTTAAAGTTTTATTGCTTTGTATATCTTTAGCTTTCCATGAAACTTTTGTTTTTGGCATTAAACCTTTAAGTTTTACTTCAAAATCGCTTTTATAATCAATCATTCCTTTTTCAAAGTCTTGATGAGTCACAGGGTCTTTTCCAGTAGGAAGTTCCATAGTAGCTGAATAGTTTTTAATTTCTAAATCTTTACTTTTTTCTTTTACTAACTCATCACTCATATTCTTAGCAATGATTTTTACTTTTTCATTTCCACTAAGTCCTATGATTTCTACATTGCTCTCACCATTTTCATCAGCTACTAAATTAAGCTCTTTAGAAGTTTTATCTTTATCTATAAATAAAGCATTATCTCCTTGTATGCTCCATTTAACCTTAGTAGTTTTAGCTTGTAAGTTTTTATAGCTTGCATGAGTTTTTTCTTTATTACCTATAATAGTTTTATCCAAGATAATATCATTATCTCCATAAATTGCTATTTGAACAAAGGCTTTTAAAGTAACTCCTAATACATTGGCAATAATTTCAGCCTTTTCTTTATTTTTCATACTTGCATCAGGCTTGTAGATGATATTTGAAATTCCATCTTTATCAGTTTTATCTGAATTTGGAGTTTTTTCTAAACTTCCTTTACCATTTAGCTTCCAGTTTATATCTAAATTTCCAGCTAAATCACTTCCTGCAAATGTGATTAGAGATTTTTCATGTCTTTGTATATTAGAAGGTTTGGCAAATACCCTAAAGTCTCCTTTTGGAGTTACAATAGTAATAGGGAAACTTTCTTGAGCATTACCTGCTTTAGCAATTAAATTAGTTTGATGGATTCCATAAGCATGGATTATTTTTACAAAAACCTTTCCATTACCATCAGTAATATAATGATTTCCATTCTTTAAGATTACACTTTTTTGTTCAGGAGTTACACTCATAGCAACATTTTTAACTGCTTGGTTAAAGCCATTTTTTAGCATAATGCAATGAGTATTATCTCCTAAATTTCCACAATAAGAAATATGATAAGCATTATTAATGGCTTTATATTCAAGCACCATAGAATAATCTCTATCGATAAAATGAGTTCTAGAGCCTTCAATAGTATTATTTATACCTGCAAATTTAGGATCAAAAGCATGTTTGAGGGTATCTTTATCTAAAGGTATACTAAAATTCATAGCTATATTTGTACCTTGTTTATCACTTTCATTGCTTCTTTTATGACTTAGCGAAAAAGTTAATGCTGGACAAGGTGAATAAGTAATACCTCCTTCATACACTAAAGGATTTTTCTCTAAATCTTCATAACAATTTGCATTACCAAATGGAGCTACTTTTTCTCCATACCATTTACTCATATTAGCAAAGATAGCTACATTACTCATAGAAGGAAAAGCGTATTTAATACCCATGTCCCAACCATTAGCAGGGCGCTCTAAGAAAGTTAGATCATTATTAGTATTTTTAAAATCATAACTATCAACCCAATCACTTAGTCTTTGATAAATATTAGCATGAAAAGCGAGTGTATCTAGCATACTTTCAAAACCTAAAGACATTCTTTTATGTTCTCTACTAAAATCATGATCATAAACTAGGTTTAATCCTAGCATGATATTTCCTGAATTATTTAATGCTAATGCATTAGGATAATATCTTATACCACCACCAAAGTGACCTATGATTCTATTATTATCATATCCACCTATACCGCTTTGTAAAAAATAAGATATTTTTGGATTATCTTCACTCATAATAGGTAAAAGTGCTTTAGCACTACCGCTTAAACCACCTCTGTCGTTATAGCTTAAATTAAACTCACTATTAATGGAGTGATTAAGAGAGTGTAAATATTCTTGAATTAAAGTATTAGTTTGTAAGCTTAAATAATTACCTGCTAAGTCTCTAACAATTTCATCTCTTTCTTTGCTATCTTTGGCATTGTATACATTACCTATGGTTTGGATGGTGTTAATAACCTTATTAGATAATTCTTTATCTTCTTTACTAAGATTAGAATCTTTCTTTGGTTTTTCTTCTAATAGCCTTTTGACTTTTAGATCAATATTGTTATGATCTTTAGCCTGACTTAAGCTATTAACCGCAAGAGTTTGATTGTTATCTATAATGATTTTATCTTGATTTTTTAAAATCATTATTTGAGAAAAAAGAAAAGTGTGAATGAGTAAAACAAATAAAAGCGTTTTTTTCATATACTCCCCCTAGAATCCTTTCATAAAGTTTGATTTGTGATGAGAATATGATAACACAAAAAATACAAAAATGATAAAAAAGTTATAAATATATTGAAAAATAGCTAAAAAACTATCAAATATAATAATTATTTATAAACTATAATCAAAATTACTTTTATTTTTTATTAAAAAAATACATATAAATTTATTATTATTTACATATCATCAAAAATTACTTATATTTACTTTTTTAAAATAATGCAAAAATAGACTTTTGTAGCTTTTATATTTATACTTTGTTATATTGTTTAATATATGTGTAGATATGAAAAATAGTGTTTATATAAGAATATAGATTACATTTATTATATTTGGTATATAAAGTATAAATACTAAGCTTATATATGGTAATAAATAAAGAGTATAAATATCTTATTATACTATTTAGATAATTAGAATATAGAGTTTTTTATAAAGTTGATAATAGTTGTTATAATCTTAAAATAACTTATTAAAAAAATATATTTAATTATAGTTTATATGTTTTTATAAATCAGGCAATAGGTAAAATAATATATAAAATATTTAATAAAAAATGAAAGGTGGTTTAAATATAAGGCTAAAGCTTAAAAATAAGCTTTAGATTTTTTAATATTCATATTGATTTAGTTCTTCTTGGGTGCCAAGTAGCATTAGTATATCATTCAGATAAGCGGTAGTTTCTAAATTTGGCATAATACTCCAAATATCATGCTGTTTGTGTGCAATGACTTTTAAATTTTGGCTAATAGTTTGCAAGGTTTTTCCCGCTAAGTTTTCATCCACTAAAAGCTTTGCTACTTTGATGGTATTAGCTGAAAGATCTATGATTTCAAAATTTGGGTTAGTGATAAGAATTTTAGCCAAACGCTTTGCAGATTCTTTTTCAGGATAGATGACTTTATTAACCCCAAGTTTTGAAAGAATTTGTCCATGTGTAGAAGAATTTGCTTTAGCTATGATATTTTTTACCCCTATTTCTTTTAAAGCCATGAAAGTAAGTATGCTTGATTCTAAATTTTCACCTATACTAAGTATGACAACATCAGCATTTGCATAACCTGCTTCTTTTAAAGCTATAGTATGGGTAGAATCTAAGATATAAGCAAAATCCGCATGATCTTGCAATTCTTTAACCGCTTCTTCATCAATATCTGAAACAATAACTCTTTTACCTTGATCAATAAGCTCTTTTGCTAAAACCGAGCCAAATCTTCCAAGTCCTATAATACCATAAGTTTCTTTTTTCATAATATTATCTTTCCTTTTGGATAATTTAAATATTTTTCTTTTTCTTTAAAAAATATACTAAATAAAAATGCAAGCACACCCACTCTACCACTAAGCATAAGTAAAATGATAATTAACTTGCTTTCAGAATTAAAAAGCGCGCTAAGTGATAAAGTCCCACCATCACCCACTGAAACTCCTACTGTAGCAAAAGCTGAGTTTGTTTCAAAAAGCAAGGGTAAAAAGCTTTTATCATCTTCAATTAAGGATAAAATTAATACACAAGCGATGATATATACAATAGAACTTACCGCTATAATGAAAGCTTTGTTGATAGTTTCTGTAGGAATTTCAAAGTTAAAAATTCTTGCATTGCTATCTTTGATACTCCAATAAGCATAGATTAACAATACAGCAATAGTAGTTACCTTAATACCTCCAGCTGTTCCACCAGGTGCACCACCTACAATCATAAACAAAGATCCAAAAAATAAACTTGCATCTTTAAAGGTGCTAAGATCAAGAGTATTAAATCCTGCTGTTCGGTAATTTACTGCTGTAAAATAAGCACTCATGATTTTATCAAAAAGTGAAAATTCGCCTATACTTTTTGGGTTATGGTATTCAAATAAAAAAACCACTAAGCTTGCAAAAATAATCAATATAACAGTAGAAATTAAAACAAGTTTTGTATGTAAGCTTAAGCTTGCAAAACGTTTTTTAGAAAAAAAGTATAATTCTAATAATACAAAATAACCCAAACCTCCAATGATAATCAAAGAGGTAATAATAAAATTAATCCAAAAATCATCTCTATAAGGCATTAGGCCACTTTCAAATACACTAAAGCCAGCATTATTAAAAGCAGAAATGGAGTGAAAAATACTAGCCCATAGAGCTTCACTTAAATTCATATCTAATTTAAATCTTAAAAATAATAATACTACACCTATAAGCTCAATAGCAAAAACAAAAAATAAAACCTTTTTTAAAAATCCTACAAGTCCGTCAGCACCAGGATAAATCAAGGATTCTCTCAAAAGATTTTTTTCTCCAAAACTCATTTTTTTGCGTACTAAAATATATAAAGCCATAGCTATACTCATATAGCCTAAACCGCCTATTTGGATAAGCAATAAAATAACAAGTTGGCCATAAAAGCTAAAATCTAATGAAGTGTTTAGTACAATAAGTCCTGTCATACTTACAGCTGAAGCGCTGGTAAAAAATGCATCTAAAAAAGATATGGGCTTAGTGTGCATAATGGGAAGCATAAGGATAAATGTACCAAAAAGTGCTATAAGTATATAGCCTATGAATAATATTCTTATATTTTTTCTATCTAAGGATAATTTTGTCATATTAATTCTTTAAAACTAAAAAAATATTCTACTTAAAATTGGTTAATATAGATAAAGAAGGAAGCTTTCCACTTTTTAAGTGGAAAGCCAAAAGATATTAAAGCATTCCTACTGCTAAGAAACCTAGAGCAACAGCTATAGCTATAGCTAGAACACCAGGGATAAAGAATGCATGGTTGAATATGAATTTTCCAATTCTTGTTGTACCTGTATCGTCCATTTGAACCGCACCTAATAAAGTAGGGTAAGTCGGAAGAACGAAAAGTGCTGAAACAGCAGCAAAGCAAGCAACTAGCATATAAGAATCTGCAGGATTTGTAGCTGAAATTCCTAACGCAGCAACGATAACTGGAACAATAGCTTTTGCAGTAGCTGCTTGAGAATATAAAAGCATACTAGCAAAAAAGAAAGCAACTGCAAGCATAGCTGGGGTTTGTTTAACCCATTCACCTGCTACTTCTTTAATACCTGCTTCATGACCTGCAACGAAAGTGTTTCCAAGCCAAGCAACACCAAATACACATACACAAGCTGTCATACCTGATTTAAATACACTTGTATCTAAAATCTTAGCAGGTTCAACTTTGCAAAGCCATGTGATTAAAGTTGCAGCGGTTAATAAGAAACTCATAATCGCAGCATCTCTTGGAATAACTACAGGATCAATCCATTTGATATTATTAGAAATTGCTGTAGCATAAAGAACAACCGCTAATACTGTGAATAAGAAAATAGCAACTGAAAGTTTTGCGCCTGGTTTATCTTCGCTTTGTAAAACATCAGAAGCACTTTTTACAAGGCCAGCTTTTAAACGTTCTTGATATACAGGGTCTTTGCTGAGATCCATAGGAGTGATTAAACTTACAATAAAAGCTGTAATCATACAAGCAACAAAAGTAGTTACAATCCAAATTCCAATTAATGTTGGATAATTCCAACCAAGTGGTTCTAATATACCAGTCATATAAACAACAGCAGCACTAACAGGAGAAGCTGTAATACCAATTTGTGAAGCAACAACCATTAATGAAAGCGGAGCTGATGGTTTAATGTTTTGTGATTTTGCAACATCAATAACAACAGGCATTAGTGAAAATACTGCATTACCAGTGCCTGCTAAAATAGTAAGCAACCAACCGCAAGCTGGTGCAAGATAGTTAATAAATCTTGGATGTTTACGCAAAATTCTCTCAGTAACTTTTACCATATAATCCAAACCGCCTGCTTGTTGCATTGCTGAAATCGCAGCAATGGCTGCAGCGATGATTAAGATAACATCCCAAGGAATATTACCTGGTTTCATACCCAAAACAAGACCTAAAATAACAACACCTAGACCTCCAGCATAGCCTATGGCTATGCCACCAAGGCGGATACCTATAAATATTGCTCCAAGGAAGACAACAAGTTGTAAAATAATCATAATATCCATGATTAAACTCCTAAGTTATTAAGCTTTTCTTTTTTCTGTCATATGAGGATTTAACATATTTTCTGGTGTCAAAATCTCATCAATTTTTTCTTTTGGCAAATAACCTCTTTCAAGACAAATATCGCCAACTGCTTTACCAGTTTCTAGAGCTTCTTTAGCAATGCTTGCAGATTTTTCATAACCTAAAACAGGATTAAATGCTGTCACGATTCCGATTGAATTTAATACAAGTTTTTTACAGTTTTCAGGATTTGCTTTTAGTCCTTTGATGGCTTTTTCAGCTAAAGTTTTCATAGCATTTTCAAGTAATACTATAGAATTGAATAATCCATAAGCAATGCCCGGCTCAAATGCATTAAGTTCAAATTCTCCTCTTTCAGAGCAAAGCATGATAGTAACATCATTACCTATAACTTCATAGCAAGCTTCACCAACTGCTTCACAAATTACTGGATTTACTTTACCTGGCATGATAGAGCTACCTGGTTGCATAGCAGGCAAGCTAATTTCAGCTAAACCACATCTTGGACCAGAATTCATTAATCTTAAGTCATTTGCAATTTTAGATAGTCTTACAGCTGCAGTTTTTAACGCACCGCTTACATGTACAAAATCAGCAGTGTCTTGAGTAGCAGCAATGAAATCTTCTGCTGGTTTAAATTCAACACCAGTAATTTCTTTTAATTTTTTCTCAACCACAAATTTATAATCAGGATGACAGTTAATTCCTGTGCCAATAGCTGTTGCACCAAGATTTAAATAACTCATTGACTCACGAGCTGTTGTGATTTTTTCAATATCGCTTTTAATATAGCTAGCAAAAGCATTGAAAGTATTTCCTAAAGTTGTAGGAACTGCATCTTCAAGCTCTGTTCTACCCATTTTGATGATATCTTTGTATTCTTTAGCTTTAACTTCTAATTCAGTTTTTAAAAGCTCCATAGCTTTTAAAAGATCAGTAAGTTTTGCGTAAGTTGCTACTTTGATTGAACTTGGATAAGTATCATTTGTAGATTGACCTAAGTTTGTATGATCGTTTGGATGAAGGTATTGGTATTCACCTTTTTTATGCCCCATACTTTCAAGAGCAATATTAGTGATAACTTCGTTAGTATTCATATTTGTACTAGTACCAGCGCCACCTTGGATCATATCTACTACGAATTGATCTAAAAATTCACCAGCAATCAATCTATCGCAAGCTTTAGCAATAGCATCAGCTTTGTCAGCATCAAGAACCCCAACTTCTTTGTTAGCAAGAGCAGCTGCTTTTTTAACTTGAGCGAAAGCTTTTACAAAATAAGGATAATCTTGTAATCTTCTGCCACTCATATGGAAGTTTTCTAGTGCTCTAAAAGTTTGCACTCCATAATAAACCTCGTCAGAAATTTCCAACTCGCCAATAAAGTCGTGTTCTTTTCTTGTTCCCATGATGTACTCCTTGTGGGTTTTATTTAAGTTTTGTTTATAAACTTAATGAGTATTATATAACAATTTTTTATAAAAGTTTCATAAATTTTTCTGAATTTATCAAAAATCAATAAAAATATATAAAATAAATTAGAATATTGATATTCATTTTATAAATATAATGCTTTTTTGGTAGATATTTGATGTTTGTAGTGTTTATTATTGCTTTTATTGTTTATTTTTTTAAATTTATATTTACTTTTTGTATAATTTT
>NZ_JANQCV010000022.1:0-9030 GCF_024723515.1 Campylobacter sp. W0066.2
CTGAAGCAGGAATAAATGATGGATTTGAGGAAGATCAATTATATAAATTAAACCAAAATTGTAAAAATAAGACAAAACAAACTTACTCATAAATATTTAAATTGCTTTAGCTAAAAAACCAATTTTAGATATTATTGATTAATCTGTATATAATCACAATATAAAAAAAGAAGTAGAGTTTTTTATAATATTATTTTAAATACCATTATATTGTTCTAATAATTTTCTAAAATAATATAGATTACTTTGAGTTAGATTATTTAGTGAATTTTTATCAATCTCACGCTGATCATTGCAAAAAACAGCGATATTGCAAAAATACTTTTCAGCATTTTCTATACATCCACCTTTATTTAATATTTGAGAATATAAATCGTTAGTAGATGATTTAAAATTCTTACTATCGTTATATCCTAATTTTTTATAAAAATTTGTTTTGTTATTTTTACTATTATCTACAAAATGAAATCTAAGCCAATCTTCAAAATCATCAAGAGTAAGAAATAAATGTATATCTTTTGGCTTTTTTATATGTTTTATAAGTTTTTCTAAAATTTTTACTCACTAGTATCGCTTTTTGCTCTATCTAGATCCATTACAATAATAAGCTTATTAATATAAGCTGTTTTTTCTATTTTATAAAGAATGTTTTTATATGAATTATTATTTTTTAAATTTTTTACATCTATTTTAACATTATCATAATTTAGATATTTAAAAAGGGAATTAAAATAATCTTCTTCTGTTTTACCTTCGCACCAAATCTGTATACTGGGCTTTGTTTTTTATTCATCATAAAGCCCTTTTAAATAATCAATATATGCTTTTTTCTTTTCGCTTCTAATGTCATAATCGTAGTAAGTTCTTATCTTACTCTCTAGGTGTTGATCTTTTTGAATTAAAAATATTTGTTGTGAATTTAAAAAACTAACATCAAATAATAAAACATTATGAGATGAAATAATTAATTGTCCATTATGGTTTTTCTCTGTATTAATAAGATTGTTGAATATAAGTATTAGCGCCAAAGTGCTTATTGAAGAATCTAATTTATCAATAAAAACAATTTTTCCTTCCTTGATAATTTGGGTTATTTTATCTGCAAAATATACTATTTTTTTAATACCTTCTGATTCTATTTGATAATTAAATTTCTTTCCATTGCGAACAAAAAAGATTTCGTATATATTCTTTCCATCTTTTTCATACTTTTTAAACTCAAAATCTTTTATAGTTTTATCTAGCAATTGAAAAATTTCCAAAATACTTTCTTTGTGTTCTAAAAAATATTTCTTTTTATTTTCTTCAAATTCAAAATTATATTTTTTTGAATAATTACTATTCATATAAACTTCGATATTGTTTATAAGATTCATAAATATTTCTTTTTGCTCTATTTCAAAATCTTTTAAGAAATAAAATATATTTTCACTAAGATTTCTTGAAAAGAATAACTCTAGCTGTTTATTTTTTTCTTTACTATCAATATTAAAAATAGCCTTATCATTCTCAAATTCATATATAATTCTATTATTTTTCAAAAAAGATTCTTTTAGGATATATTTTTTATCAAACTCTATCGAATATGTAAAAATATCTTTATTGTTATTAGATAACTCAATACTTAATTTTATAGAATTTGAATTTTCATTAAAGGCATTGTCTGTTAAATGCTCTCTTAGGGTATGAGAAAAGCCATATTTAATTATATTTAGTAAAATTTTTACGCCTATAAAAAAGTTAGTTTTTCCGCTAGTATTCTTTCCAAAAAAAACTGCTGATTTCATAGGTTTCCCAGCTTGTGATAAATTAAAATTATACTCATATTTTGTATTTTTCAACTTACTTTTTGGCTTTGCTGTAAAATCAACAATTTGTGTTTCTATTCCAAAAGAATATAGACCAGATATTTCTATTTTTCTTAACATAATATTTTCCTTTTGTGTTATTATAAAGCATTGATAGTTAATATAAACATAAAATATGTTTATATTTAAAAATATATAGTTTTAAAGTCTGTTTTGATATTTTTTATAATATTCACTAAAGAATTAAAGCTATAAAAATGAATTAATAAAAATACATTCTTAATCAAGGTAAAAAATAAACAACTTAGCAAATTTCAATATTGCACTTCATAGGCATATAAAATATTCGTATAAAACTAAATCCACAAAAATATATTTGCTCTTAATGATTTAAATGAAATATTTAATAAATATATTTTGAAATATTGTTAAGAATAAAATAAGTTATTATAAAGCCCTTTGAAATTAATATAATAATTATGGCTTCAAAGAAAACTAAAGCATAAAAACTGTATAAGAAGATATCTCTATAAAGAAAACACTACTGATCTCATAAGCTTTCTAGTAAGTATAATATTTATTTATAATTACACAAAATAAAAATACAAAACTTTTATATTTATAAGTTACAAAGTTAATTTTTGATATATTCTTTATATTGTTAGCTTAGGAGTTTTAATGAGTGCAAACGAAACTACTTTTGAAATCATCTTAGAAAAATTAAAAAAAGCAAATTTAAACACTAGATCGAAGGGATCTATGTTTGAAAAACTTTCAAAACATCTTTTAAAAGAAAAAGATACAGCAAATATTTATAAAAATATTTATCTTTGGGATGAATGGGATAAAAAAAATGGGCAAGATTGTGGTATAGATTTAATCATTCAAACAAAAGACGATGATTATATTGCAGTTCAATGTAAATTTTATGAAAACTCAAAAGTAGATTTTAAAGACTTAAGTACTTATTTTAGCAAGTTGCAAAGTGGAATGGGGGAGATTAAATTTAGTAAAGGCATTATTATAAGTACTAGTGATCTTACTCAAAACGCTAAAAAAGAGATGGAGCAAATTTTAAAAAACACACCTATAGAATTGATCACTTTAGAAGATTTTTTAAGCTCAAACATAAGTTGGGATAAATTTGATCCAAATAATTCTTTAGAACTACCAATTACTGCAAAGAAAAAACCAAGAGAACATCAAATACAAGCCATAAATAACACAAAAGAATATTTTGTAAACAAAAATAATACAAGAGGCAAGCTTATCATGGCTTGTGGTACTGGGAAAACTTTTACATCTTTAAAAATTATAGAAGAAATTACTCCTAAAAATTCCATTGTTTTATTTTTAGCTCCTAGTATAGCTTTAGTAGGGCAAACATTTAGAGAATATTGTAAAGAGAAAACTGATGATTTTGTTGCTTCTATTGTATGCTCAGATAGTAAATCAGGTAAAAGCATTGAAGATGATATAGATATTTTAGAATTGCCCATTCCTGCTTCTACTGATACACAAAGCATTAAAAAAGCTTACGATATAGCTAAAAAAGACAACAAAAGATTTATCATCTTTTCTACTTATCAAAGTGTTGAAAAAATCATGCAAGCTCAAAAACAAAACGATCTAGATGAGATTGATCTAATCATTTGCGATGAAGCTCACAGAAGTGTAGGAAATTTATATTCAGGTAAGGAAAAAGATAAACTAAATACTTTTACTCTATGCCATAGTGATGAAAACATCAAAGCCAAAAAAAGAATTTACATGAGTGCTACTCCAAAGATTTATTCTAGTTCTCAAAAAAGCAAAGCTTTAGAAAGTGATAATGAAGTATTTTCTATGGATGATGAAGAAATTTTTGGAGATGAAATTTATAGTATTAATTTTAGAGAAGCAGTTGAAAAAGGCTTACTTACCGATTATAAAGTTATTATTTTAGCTATCAAACAAGAAAGTATTGCAAACATAGCAAATACAGCCATAGCAAAATTAAAAGATGAAAAAAATGTAGATGAAAAATATGTAGATATAGACTTTGTATCTAAAATCATAGGTACGCATAAAGGTTTAGCAAGAAATGATTTAGTTGCTCTTGATGAAAATAACCAAATAGATAATGACTTTTTAGAAGAAATGGATAGTAATATTTCAAGAAGAGTTATAAATTTTTGCAAAAGCATAAGAGATTCTAAAAATATAACCAATTCTTTTAAAATTATTATGCAATGCTATGATGAAGCATTAAAAAAAGATTCTTTTAAAAATCTTGATATAAACATAGATCATGTTGATGGAACTATGAATTCCAATATAAGATTAAATAAACTAAATAATCTCAACTCCCCAAAAGAAAATACTTGTAATATACTAAGCAATGCAAGATGTTTAAGTGAAGGTGTGGATGTACCTGCTTTAGATAGTGTAGTATTTTTTGATGGAAGAAATTCTATGGTAGATATAATCCAATCAGTAGGTAGAGTAATGAGAAAAGCTCCAAATAAAAAAACAGGTTATATCATACTGCCTTTAGCATTAAGCGAGAATGAGCTTTCAAATTTAGATGAGGCTATAAAAAATACCAATTTTTTAAATATATGGAATATCTTAAAAGCTCTAAGAAGTCACGATGATACCTTAGTAGATGAGGCTGTATTTAAAGAAAAGATCAAAATAGCTGTGGCTGATTATGTGGCAGATGAAAGCTCAAATAATACAGATAAAAACTATGAGCCAAGCTTGTTTGATAGCTTTACCTTAAGCGAACTTGCAAACACGATGTATAATGCCATACCAACTAAGCTTGGCGATAAAGGTTACTGGCAAAGCTTTAGTGCAAAAACAGCTAAAATAGTAGAAAAATTAAATATAAGATTAAACGCTATCTTTAAAGATCATCCTGAAATTTTAGAAGAATTTTTAACTTCCTTAAAAGAAAACATTCACCCAAATATCAAAGAAGACGAAGCCATAGATATGATATGTTCTCACATTATAACTAAACCTATATTTGATGTTTTATTTGATAAGAATATGGATGATAATCCTATAGGAAAAGCTCTTGATGAAGTAAATCAAAAGTTAAATACCTTTGGTTTAGATGATGAAGAAACAAGATCTTTAAAAGCTTTATATAAAAACGTAGAAGAAAATGTAAAATTAGCAAAAAGTCAAAAAAGCAAACAAGAACTCATTAAAAACTTATACGATACTTTCTTTAGATCAGCTTTTAAAAAACAAGCTGAAAAATTAGGCATAGTTTATACTCCTATACAAGTGGTTGATTTTATACTTCATTCTGTTAATGAGCTTTTAAAAAGACATTTTAATACAGATTTTAACGATGAAAATGTAAAAATATTTGATCCATTCACTGGAACTGGAAGTTTTATCACAAGATTATTAAGTAAAGAAAATGATTTAATTAGCGATGAAAATTTCAAAAACAAATACGAAAAAGCAATTTTTGCTCAAGATATAATCTTGCTTGCTTATTATATAGCGCTTATTAACATCACACAAACGGGTAATGAAAGGATAAATACTTTAGATAAATTTAAAAATATAGCCTTAGCTGATAGTCTTGATTATTTAGATAAAAAAATACAAGATAATGGCTTATTTGCTTTGGAATTTAAAGATTTAGAAGAAAATAAAAAGATTAAAGACTTAATAGCCAATGAAAAAATCAAAGTCATCATAGGCAATCCTCCTTATTCAGCTGGAGCAAGTAGTGCAAATGATAATAATGCAAACATTTCTCACCCAAATTTAGAAAAACGCGTCAAAGACACTTATGGCAAAGAATCAAGTGCAAATTTAGCTAAAAATACTAGAGATACACTAATCCAAGCTTTGCGTATGGCAAGCGATAAAATACAAGATAACGGCATTATAGGCTTTGTAGTAAATGGGGGCTTTATAGATGCAACAAGTGCTGATGGCTTTAGAAAATGCGTAGCTAAAGAATTTAGTGATATTTATATTTTAAATTTAAGAGGAAATACAAGAACTTTTGGAGAAAAAGCTAAACAAGAAGGCGGACAGATATTTAGTTCTGGATCACGTGCAACAGTGGCTATAGTATTTTTCATAAAAGATACAAATGCTAAAACAAATAAAATTCATTATTATGATATAGGAGATTATCTAGATAGACAAACTAAGCTTGATAAATTAGAAAATTTTAAAAGTGTATTAAATGTGCCTTTTATAAATATAATCCCAAATGAAAAAGGCGATTGGATCAATCAAAGAGGAAATGATTTTGATAATTTAATGCCTTTAAAAAGCGATAAAAATGAATACGGAATTTTTGCTATAAATGCCACAGGCATAGTAACAAATCGTGATAGCTGGGCTTATAATTTTTCCAAAGAAAAGCTTTCAAATTCTATGCAAAAATGCATAGCTACTTATAATGAAGACTTAGCTAAATTTGATCACAAAGCATTTTTAGAAAAAAATAAAAATACTAAAAAATCAGAACTTTATAAAGAGTTAAGTGATAAAGATATAAGTGTAGATAATACTAAAATAGCTTGGACTAGAGCTTTAAAAAAAGATTTTATAAATAATGAAAAAATCAAAGAATTCAATCAAGAAAGTATAAGAATTAGTTTTTATCGTCCCTTTACTAAAGAATATCTTTACTGGGAAAAAACTTGGAATGAAGAACAATCTCAATTGTCAAAATTATTTCCTAAAAATACAGATGAGAATTTGTTGATAAATATTTCACTAAAAAGCTATAATTTTTCAACTTTAATATCTGAGAATATACCTGATTTACATTTTATAGGTGATACTCAAGCTTTTCCACTTTATTTTTACCAAGAAAATGGAAGCAAAGAATACGCTATAAGTGATTTTGCTTTAGATGAATTTAAAAAACAATTAAAAGATGAAACTATAAACAAAGAAGATATATTTTATTATATATATGCTATTTTAAATCACAAAGGCTATTTAGAAAAATACAAATTTGAACTTTCAAAAGAAGCTCCAAGAGTGCCTATAAGTAAAGATTTTAAAAACTTAAGCATTTTGGGTAAAAAACTAGCCACTTTACATTTGAACTATGAAAATAATGAAATGTTTAAAGAAGTAGAATTTAAAGATGGAGTTTTGGCTGATACAGACAATGATGAGTTTTATAAAGTCACTAAGATGAAAAAACTAGGAAATGATATTTTTTATAATCAAAATATCACTATAAAAAATATACCAAATATTGCTTATGAATATAAAATCAATGGCAAAAGTGTGATTGATTGGATTATCGATAGATACCAAATAAGCATAGATAAAAAAAGTTTAATAGAAAATAATCCAAATGATTATCAAGGTGGTAAATATATCTATGAACTTCTTTTAAAAATCATTGATTTATCTATAAAAAGCGTTGATTTAATAAATGAGATTAGTAAAATGGAGTGTGAGTGAAAATATATGAGTAACAATGGTATTGATTTTGCAGATTTTATTTTTATAAATAGAAATGAATGCAAGAAAAAAATAGAAGAAATTTTTAAAGAAAATAAGGATAAGCCTATCGCTATTGCAATCAATGGAAAATGGGGTGTGGGAAAGAGCTATTTTTGGAAAAACGAAATGACTCCGTTTTTAAAGAAAGAACTAGACATAACTCCTATATATACCTCAGTTTTTGGAAAAAAAGATGAAAATGAAATCATTAAAGACTTAGTGTCTCAATTTTTAACAATAGAAAATAAAAATGCAGATAATATAAGAGATTTTATAGAAGGAACATTTAAATTTTTTGGTAAAAACATAGATATGGATTCGTTGTTTAAATTTTTTAAAAAAGAACATATGAAAAATACCATTGTTTGCATAGACGATTTTGAAAGATTATCAGATAAAATTCCAGTGCAGGATATTTTAGGATTGATTTCTGAACTTAAGGAGAATAAAGAGTGTTCCGTAGTTGTTATCTATAATGAAGATGAATTATTTAAAAACGATAATTTTAATCAAGAAAATAATAAAGATAAATCTAAAATAACAAAAGAAAAAATGATATTTGAAAAATACAAAGAAAAAGTATTTGATTTTCAAATCAAATTTGCTCCATCATCAATAGAGCAATTTTCCATTTTTATGTCAGAAAAATTAGAAAAAAATTTTGATGCTTATAAATATTTTCCTGATATTATAAACATAGATAAACTTTTACAAACTCATAATTTTACAAATTTAAGAGAATTAAATAGAGTAAATTGTACTTATCAAACTCTTTTAAAAGATTTTTCTTTAGAAAAATATCCATCAAAAGAATTTAAAAATATATATAATTATATACTTTATCCAATAGCTTATGCTTATCATTTTGGACTTAAACCTGAATATTTTGAAAAAAACAATATAAAAGGAACTACAAATTTAAGTTCCCCGCGCACTTCAATATATAGTAATTTATTAAAAGAGCTATTATCTTATTTAAAAGATGGTTTTGAAATCATGCAAAAAACTAGTTTTTTATATATTCCGCAATTATTTCCTAATCCAAATGGATATACACCTATACAAGAATGTAAAATTTTTTTATTAAATTTTGTTAAAAAAATTATCGATGATACTAATTTTCATATGGAATATATCAAAGAATTAGATAATCAAACATCGCCTGAAGAAGCTTCTATTGGTTTTTTCTTAAAACATAAAAATGATATCGAAAGCATTCCATATATGTTTGGATATAGAATATTAAATTATGCTTTTAATGATAAAGATAGCTTTAAACTTAAAAGAACAAAAAGTTTTGCTTTAGAATTAGTAATAAAAAAACATGAAAAAGAAGTATTGGATTTATTTAATCAATGGTGTAATAAAGCTCATGATGCAATAATTAATAATAAAAACGAACAAGAATATTTTTGGATTAATGAATTTACTTTTTATCTTCCATTAGAAAGTTTATCTAAAAAATTAAATATTCCAATACCTCAAAATAAGTTAGTAGAATTGTTTATTAAAAAATGATTTTACTAAGCAATTATAATTTTTTATTCTTAAGATAATATATCTTATCAAAAAGCAATATAATCTTTTATTCAATGATTAATTATTGTGAAATATTACTGCAAATTATTAACTAGTTATGATATTTAAAAAAGCATATAAAGAAAAGAGATAATTTTGATCTATATTTATAACTAATACAAAAAAGTTTTACTAAACAAAATCTATAATCTTT
>NZ_JANQCV010000023.1:0-7493 GCF_024723515.1 Campylobacter sp. W0066.2
GCAAATAGTTTTTAATTTTTATATTTTCTATATATTATTTTTAGAATTATAAATGCTTTTTTTTAAAAACATATAATATTTTTATCATACTTTATATAAAAATATTATACTATTTTAATAATTTTTATATAGGATAATTCTATTATGATAAAAGAAAATATTAAGTTTTTAAGAAAACGACATAAATTAACACAACAAGAGTTGGGCAAAATTTTAAATGTAGGACAAAAAACAGTAAGTATGTGGGAAAAAGGAAATAACAATATTACACTTCCTACAATACTAAAAATATGTGAGTATTTTCAAATTAGTCCAAATGAGCTACTAGCAAATAATTTAGAAGATATGGAATTACATAGAAATCTTAGAAATTACAATAGACTTACACATGAATTACAGCTAAAAAATGGCTTAAATGATTTTTTAAAATCAAACATTGTAAATATGCAACTTCAAAAAATATCTAAACATATTCGTTCTCTCAAAGGTGTAGGATTTATAGAGAAATTAAGTGAAAGCTGGAGTGGAAACAGAGAGAAAATGCTTTTAATTCTTCTTTTGTTTATCAAACACTTAAACAAGATAGAATTAAGCCACACAACAATAAGTAAAAAAGATTTTATAAGCATGTTAAAGAAATTCAAAATTTCTCTAAAAAATATTAAATCATACTCTTTAATTTTAAGTGAAAAAGACAAAAGAAATATCATAGAATGGGTAGAAAACAACTTAGATGAGATCGATGCAAATGCTCTATTTATTGATTTAAGAAAAGATGTTGAAAAAATAATTATAAATGAACTTAATTCGTTTGATTGTCTAATTGTTGAGGATTGAAATTAAATAAATTTGGCTGTAAAGTGTTTTACAGTATAATCATTCTAAGGCTGATTAACCAAAGGGCAACGGCCTTTGATTAATCAAATCTTGCCTTAGAATGAATAAATGAGAACTTCAAATAATCATATTCTAGTAATTATTATACTACTATGTATAATAGTCAAAGGCTTATTAGCTTTGATTTCCCCTTTTTTTAAGATACAGAAACCCTTTGGCGACAATAATATCAAATAATGCTCAAAAAATATATTTTTATATAAACTATTCATTTTTATGTTAAAATTCCAAAAATACTAATTTTTAAAACAAAGGAAAACCATGAAAGATTTACACACCGTATGGGGGGGGGGATCAGTATTTTTTGATTTAACACCTGCTTTAAAAAACACTTCACAAACAACAAAATCAAACTCAACAACAGCCCTATTTCAACTATTTAAAGACTTCAAGAATGCAAATAATGAAAACAAGCGCATAGATATATTGCTAGATATTGTTTTTTTTATTATCACTAATAAAAATATCACAATTAATAAAATATCCATTGACCCAGATGAGGAATATTTGTTTGAATATATCAATCAAGACTTTTTAGATATTGCTAATAACATACATAATGATTTTAATCAAAACTATGCGCTTATAAAAACTATAAAAATAATTTATAACTTAGGTTATGAGGCTAATGAGTGTCTAAAATTAAAACTAAATAACAATAAAGACTATTCTTTTGCTTTAATTTTTACAGATGATCTTTTAATCTCATGCTAAATAAAGGAATGAAAAATGATTTTTAAGTTTTTAAATTTTGATGATAAAACAGTAAGAATAGTTTATGATGAAAAAGAAGTTTGGCTTAGTTTTAAAGATATATTTTGTGGCATATTAAAGATTAATTCTAATAGCTATTATACCTATCTTTTAGAGCAAAAATTTGGTAAAAAGTGCTATAAACAATACAATGTTAGCTCATCTAAATTAAAAAATAGAATTCCTGTAAAATTCTTTAGTCTAGAGCAGTGTATGTATCTTTTAAAGATGATAAATGATAGACAGAAAAAACCTATCAATACTACCCATGTTCAGCAATGGATTAATGAAGTTTTGCCTTTACACTTAAAAGATATGCAAACGCAAGAAGTAAAAACAGTCAAGGAATTGCCAAAGGTAGATACAAAAAAAGCATTTAAAATAGATATAGTTAAAGAAAAGCAACACACAATAAGCGCAAAAGAATGTATTAGCAAAAAGCAAGATGATGAGTTTATAGACACTACTTTAGTAAAAAATAATGAGCATAAATTTGATGATTTTATAAATGGTAATTCTATTATAAATCCTAATACTAAATATCCTGAATGTAATGGTTTTTCTTACAAAGAATATAACTTAGATATTGTAGTTATTTATAATAAAATATTCTTTTCTTTTGCTTGCATTAAGAAAATCTTGTCATTAGATAATGATAATTATGAGTTAATATATTATCTACAAAGCTTTCAACAAGATGAATTAGAAAAAGCTCAATTTAAAACATTTAAAGAATTTTACCTATATGATTGTGAAGAAGTATATGTAGAATATTACTCTCTTAGAAAACTTATTAGAAAATTTAAAACCAAAGAAGGTTTAGAATTTTTATCATATATAGATAAAAATATAATACCTAACCTACTCCATAACTACATACATAAAAATAATGAAGAAATTAAGCCCTCATTACTTAGTCATCAAGGTAATGTGGAGTTTAACAAAGAAAAGAATCATGAGGGCGAAAATAGCCTATCTTTAAACTTCAATGATAAGCAAGTTAGAATTATAACAAATGAAGATAATGAAACAATGTTTTGCTTAAGTGATGTTTGCAAGATTTTAGAAATACAAGATACGACAGATGTTAAAAATGCTATATTAAGGGAATTTGAGCTACCTAGATTAAATCTATACAGCTTTGATACTGGTTTTGGAATAAAAGAATTTACCATGATAGATGAGGCACAACTTTATTATGTGATGAATAATTCAAGAAGTCCTAAAGCTAAGCCTTTTAGAATGTGGGTAAATAAAGAAGTTTTACCAAGTATTAGAAAACATGGTTATTATAAAAGCAAAGATAATGATTACAATCATGATAATAATCTAATAGCTTCTAATATCATTTCACATAAAGAGTCTTTATTGTTAGCTTTAAAATACCTAGATAAAAGCGAATATCTAAGAATGGAAGTAGAAAGATTAAAACTTGAAAATGAAAGATTAAGAAATGTATTTCAAAGAGGAGGCAATTTTCTTTTTACGCAAGTTGCTAAAGTTTGTGATATAAAAGAAGATGAGCTAAGAGATTTATTATTAGGATATAACATCATTTCTTATTTTGATAAAAAGATGATAGCAACAGCTCATGCCATAGAAAATAATTATGCAAAAATGAAACTTACAGATACAAGAGTTAATATGTATGTGCAAGTTGTTTTTACGCCTAAAACTATAAGAAATATTGAAATGTATAAATTGCATGGAGCAAGAGAGGATTTGTTTTTATAAATAATAATACATACTAACCTCATAAAGCTTTAGTGGTAAATAATATGATTTTACCACTAAAAATAAGCACATAATATATTGAAAATATGATTTAAGCTAGATCATCATAATAACAAAACTTCAATTGAATTTGATATTTTTGCTTAATTTTTAAATAATATGGTATAGTTATGCTAACTTTTTAAGTATAATATGGTGTATTTTTACTAAAAATATACCATAAGGAAAATGATGACAGAATACAATATGGTAAAAATTGCTGGAGATTTTAATCAAACTGACACAGCATTTGGTCAAGCTATACCAAATTTAATTCAAACGATACAAAATAATATTTGTTTTATATCTATAATAGTAATAATTGCGATATTTTGCTGGACTCTTGTTAAAATTTTTCAAATTACAAATAGTAAAAGTGTAGAGTATAATTTTTAGAAAAAAAGAAAGGGGAAATAATGATTATCACAGCTTTTATCTTAACAGCAGCTTTTGCTTTATTTTCATTTTCTTTGGTTTCAGCCAGCAGAGAATTTCAAAAGTTAAAACCTCAAATTGAATGTTTTTTAAATTCTGATAATGAAAAAATAAGACTTGCAACAGAAAAAATCTTAAAAGATTCTTTGTCTTTTTTTAGTAGCTATCGCGTAATGTTTAAAATTTTAACTTCAAGTGTTGATAAAAATACTAAATTTAGCAAAGAAGAAGAAAATGCTGCGAAAAAATTAATAGAATTTTTTTCATAGTTAATGGTAAGGCATATTGGTATAATTATTTAATAATAATGCTATTTCTATCAATTTTTCTTCTTTTTTTGATTATGAGAAATCGTATCAGTGAAATAATTAATTTTAGCTTGATTGATATTGAAAGACAGTATTTCACAAAATCCCCAATTAATTCCCCTCAAACTCAACATTAACCATATAAGCGTGAATTATTAATATAGCTCACGCTTTTAATGCTAAACCAGTAAATTAATTTTTAAGTTTTAGTGTGTATAATACACACTAAAATGTTTTTAATGAGCAATAAAGATAAGTTGATAAAAGAATTAAAAAACAATCCTAAAAATATTCGCTTTGAAATTCTTAAAAAGCTACTAGAGGATTTCGGTTACGAATGTTTTAATAAAGGAGGATCACACTATCAATTTAGAAAACAAGGGTGTGATTTAATTACTATACCATTTAAACGACCTATAAAGGCAATATATGTAAAAATGGTATTAAAAGCAATCGAAGAGAGTAAAGAATGAAAAATTTAGAATACTACTTGAATTTACCTTATGAAATCATCATTAAAAAATTAAGTGATGAAGATGGGGGAGGATATTTTGCTCGATACAAAGATTTTCCATATATCATGGGAGATGGTGATACACAAATACAAGCTTTAGAAGATGTAAAAGAAGCCTTTAAATCTGCTATTTCTTTAATGCTCGAAAAGGGAGATTATATTAAAGAACCACTTAATGAAGAATCAAAAGTTAGAATTAATATCACATTACCAAAAAGTCTAGTAGAAGCAATAGATCAAGTAAGCAACAATAGAAGTAAATTTTTAGCTGATGTAGCTTTTAGAGCTTTAAGATAAAATAATATTATATAAAAAAGATATCTTTATAACAAGCCCTCAACCCTGCTAATAATATGAAGGCTTATGTTTTAAGGATAAACTAAGCAGGGTTTTTTTAAAATGTTTTTTAAGAAATTAGTTCTCATCTTAGTTTTTAATGACTAAGATGAGAGCACTTAGAGTTATCATAAAGATAACAATTTTTTCCATTTTAACCTCCTTTTAATTTAAAATTGCCAAATTATATTTAAAAGGAAAATTTCTTACATAAAAGCTTCTTTAAACTTTTTCATTTTTATACAGTTTAAGATTTTTATTATTTTTTTTGTGAGTTTTTAAGTTATGTTTTGATTATATTTGATATAATTACCTTATAATTATAAGGTAAAATATGAATTATGAATGGGATGAAGTAAAAGAGCGATTAAATATCGCTAAGCATAATGTTGATTTTAATGAGGCAAAGTCAGTATTTGCAGATGAGTATGGCTTGGTTGTGTTTGATGAAGATCATTCAGATGATGAAGAAAGATTTTACCTTTTAGGAGTTAGTAATAAAGAAAGAATTTTGCTTGTGGTTCATTGCTATAGAGAAGGCGACACAATACGCATTATTTCAGCACGAAAAGCAACTGCAAAAGAAAAAAAACAATACAAGGATCAAAAATGAAAAAAGAAATAGATTTTAAAAATGCAATTAGAAATCCATATGTAGATAAAGAATTAAAAAGACAAGTAACTATTAATTTAAGTGGCAATGTTATTGATTATTTTAAAGAAATGGCTAAGAAAAAAGGCGTACCTTATCAAATTTTAATCAATATTTTTTTAAATGATTGTGTGAATAAAAAATTAGATATTGCAGTAGTTGAATAATTTTGTTTTTATAAAGCAAAGTAAAATTATAATTATTTTTTCTTTAGTTTGTGATTAAATAAATTTATTACCTACCAGACTTTTCTCTTATAATCCTTTCTTTTTCACTCATAGGATATTGTTTGTCCCAAGATTCCATAAGTTTTCTTTCTTGATCTGATAATCTAATATTATATGTTTTACTCATGTATAAATAACTTCTTGCAATCCAGCCTTTAGAATAATTAGCAGGATAAAATCTTTTTGCTTTAAAATCTGTATATACTTTACAATTTCCATATTGAGTATATTCTAAATTCAAAGGAGCCTCAGCATATCTAAAATTACTTCTATCACCATTAACTTCACCTATAGCAGGAACTAGGTTTTGTTTATCAGCTTCCATTTTGGTAAAAAGTGGATCATTTTGACAAGCTTTTCTACCACCTTCTCTCCAGCAAGGTAAATGTTTTCCAAAATTTTGTGCAGGCATAATATGCTCCCATTCTATGCGTTTTGCTCTTTGATTGATTTTTCCTTTTTTAGTATATTCATTGCGTGGAGTGTATAAATCACTTTTAACTACTTCAAACTTAGTGTATTTTCCTTTTTTATTTGATTTAAATGGAGCATTACAATAAAAATCATATTGATAAGTACTACCTAAGCTCTCATATAGCTTAACTAATTCTTTTTTGCTCTCATTAAAATTATCACTAGCTAATAAAGATAAAGATGAGAGCAATAGAATAAATAAGAGTTTTTTCATTGTTTTTCCTTGTTAGAATAAAAAAAGCCAAAGGGTTTCTAGTATCCCCTTTAAAAAAAAGGGGGAAATCAAAGCTAATAAGCCTTGACTATTATTATACATAGTAGTATAATAATTACTAGAATATGATTATTCAAGGTTCTCACCTTCTTTCTAAGGCAAGATTTGATTAATCAAAGGCTGGGAACCCTTTGGTTAATCAGCCTTAGAATGATTATACTGTAAAAATTATTTAATGTTACACCTTTTTAATTCTGCAGAAAAATCTTTTGCTTCAAGAAAATTACTTGTAGTTACAATAGTAAATCCTGCCCGTTGAATTTTCATAAGAATCTCTTTTGATAAATTCGTACTATAACTCAACTTCTTAAAATGTTTAGATGACATTTGTCCTATTCTTAAATAATGAAAAAATGGTTTTACAGTTTCTTTGTTTTTATTGACTTTTATAATATCAGTAAATATTTTCCCATATCCACAATTAATATTTTCAAAGTTACCTTTTTTTATTTGTATTCTCATTTCATTATAAAAAGAAATTAATTTACCATTATTGTCTTTAATAAGATTAAGCATAGGATCTGGAATTTCCTTTAAATATTGATTTTTTTCATCAAAATGATCAACATTAAATGTAGTAATGTAATAAGATTTTTCGTTTGACAATATCATAAAAGATGAAGGATAATTTTTATCATAACCATTAAAATATAGATTTACTCTTACATTATGATATTGATAATGAAGTTTAATGCAACTATCATTTTTTTTGCATTTAATGTCATTATACTTCTTCAACAAAAAATCTAAAATAGATATATCACTCATTTATAACACCTCTTACTCATTAATTATATTTCTATAAAATATAAATTACCATATCCGTTTATTACTCTTAATCTTCCGGTTT
>NZ_JANQCV010000024.1:0-7340 GCF_024723515.1 Campylobacter sp. W0066.2
TTAAGGAAGTGGTGTTTAGTTATTATTTGTGTAATTTTGGCAAGCTCGAACGGATCTTACTTGCCGTGACGATCGCGTATTATAGCAATTTTATTTTTAAAAATCTACATCAAGTTTTATTGGTCTTCTGACTATGAATGTTTGAATTTTGTAAGCTTTGTAAGCTTTTTGCGAAAACTTAAATTTAAATAGTACTTTGATTAAAATAATCTAATTTTAAGAATTTAACAAAAAACTGTATAAAGCAATGAAAAGATTTTATTTTTAAAGCTAGTGATTATTTTCTATTAGTAGCTTTCTTAATACACTATTTTGTGAATTTATATATTCTAAAACAACACTTTTTTTTATTTTATTTTCATCTAAATCTAAAAAATCTAAATAAGCTTGAAATAAATTATTATTTAAATCATCATCAAATTTATGACTTGCAACCATATTCATAGAAAAATGATTAAAAAATTTCCTACAAAAATTGTTATTATTTTTAAATAGCTGTACTAATTCTTCTTTTTTAAAAAAATTATATTGCTTGATCGCTTCGGGATAAAAACTACTTTCTATATTCTCATAGCTATTAATAAAAGCATTAATACTTTCATACTTGCTTATTTTATATTTTTCTTTGGTATCTTCATAACAACGCTTCCATTTTTCATCTTTTAATAATTTTAAAAAATCTTTATCTGATTTATAATCATCGCGAAAATCAAATTCTAATTCTTCCATAACAAGAGCTTCTATATAGTGCTGATTGATTTTTTCTTCTATGTTGCTTAATTTTTTCTTTGTAATTTGTGTGTAAGTTGAAAGTAAGTTTTGATAAAAACCATAAGGATAGTGTGTCATTCCATTTTTTGAATAAAAATCTATTTTTAGGAGTGAATTTTCAATATCTTTTACAAATTGTTTATCACTTAAATTACCTACCAAATATTCTATCTTGCAGTTTTGAAGTTTATAATAAAGATCAATTTTTAAAGTTTGATAAAAATCGCGTCTTAGTTGGTATTTTTCTTCTTTACTTAAATAAAACATATTTTTTAGGTATTTTTCGTAAAGATGGTAGCTTGAAGATAAATCATTTTCTTCTATTTTAATAGAAAGATATTTTTTAGTTTTAGATATTAATGATTTATAACTTAATTTTAGAGCATCTGAAAATGTTTTTTTATTTTCATACTTGCAAAACAATAAAAAACAATGCTTGTTAAAATAATCTATATGCTCTAACACATGATATAGCAATCTTAGATTTCCATTGCATTGTTCTTTATATCTTT
Source organism: Campylobacter sp. W0066.2 (assembly GCF_024723515.1). Lineage (NCBI taxonomy): Bacteria > Pseudomonadati > Campylobacterota > Epsilonproteobacteria > Campylobacterales > Campylobacteraceae > Campylobacter > Campylobacter sp. W0066.2. Next base: position 1,284 of record NZ_JANQCV010000024.1, read on the forward strand.
CGAAAATAATATTTTCAATAATATTTCTTATCTCATCTGTAATTTTAGTATATTTATTTATTCTATCTTTTATGATTGCCTTTGCTATTTCATCATTGTTTTTTATCGTTATTTCACAATCAATAACCTTTTCTTTGTATATTTGATACCAGTTTTTACTATTATATTGTTTGGTTTGTTCTTCTTTAGCTTTTTGATACCAACTATTAAAATCTTGTTCAGTCTCTTCTTCTTTATTATTTTCAGTCAAATTATCATCTTGTTCTTTTAGTTCTTTCTCGTGAAAAATCACAACAACATTACATTCTTTTTCTTCTTTAAGTAAATTTACAAGTCCTAAAATTTCTTTCAAAGAAAGATTATCAGTTCTTCTTTCTATGTTATCAAAACACACAATAACTTTTTTAAAATCTTCTTTTTTTAAAAATGAGAAAATAGCATCAGGGTTAATGTTAATTGTTCCGGCAGATTTTATTTTTGCAATTTTGGTTGCAATTTGTGAAAAAGTATTCATTATTTTATTGTAGTTTCCATGAATTTTAAAAACTATTTCTTCTAATATCTGCTTATAACTTTCTTTACCAAAAAGATCTATATAAACAATCTTTTTATCTGCATTTATTTCAGAAAGTTTATTTTCAACTTGTTTCCATAAATAAGTTTTACCTATGCCCCAAGACCCATTTATAGCTAAACATTTTTTAGAGTTGTTATCTAAAAAATTTGCAATATTATCAATCTTATTCATTGTATATTCCTATAAAATATTATTTATATAATTTTACAAAAATATTTTTTAAATATTAAATTAAAATCAAAATTCATATTTACATATCTTTTAACAGTGTTTAATAGTTTTTGGATATTTTAAGTATTAAAAAAGTTAAAAAGTTTTTTTACAAGTCTCAAAAGTATTTAATCTTTGGGTTTTTGCTAAAATTATATTATTTTTATAAAAATTTAAAATATATATGAAAATTATAAAATTTCTGATTTTTTATGATATGTGTAATCTATGCTAATTATATTTGTTTTTAATCACAATGTTATATAATAAACTATAAATAATTAAAAAGGAAATAAATGCTAAAAGATAAATTATTGCAGGATTTAGAAGAATATTTTGAAACTTTAGGACAAGTTAGAAATTTAGCACAAAATTATGATGAGAAATTATTTGATTATCTTTTAGAAGAAAGTAAATATAAAGAAGAATTTAAAAGTAGATTTTTTATTTTTAGCAAAAAAACTTTGGTTTTTAAGCTTAATGATTTTTTGAATTTTTTAGATCTTAGAAGCTTAGGCGGTAGTTTTACAAGCTATGCTAACAAAATAGGACTTGCAAATAAAACAAAATCTCTTTTAAAAACAAATAACGAAGTAGTATTAAATTTTGCTTTTAAAGATGGTGTTATAAAAGGCGGACAAAGCAAAGATGATGAAACTCAAAATGAAATATTTTTTAATGAAATACTGGCTCGTGATGAAATAGATGTGTTATTTGATAAAAAAGCTTTGCAGAATTTTGAATTAATAGGCGAAAATAAAAATCTACAAGAATATTTAAAAGATAATCCAAATTTACTTATAAAAGGCAATAACTTACTAGCGTTACATTCTTTAAAAAAGCTTTATGCAAATAAAGTAAAATTAATCTACATTGATCCACCTTATAATACAGGCAATGATAGTTTTAAATATAATGATAAATTTAATCATTCTACATGGCTTACTTTTATGAAAAATCGCCTTGAAGTAGCTAGAGAATTTTTAAGTGATGATGGTGTGATTTTTGTGCAATGTGATGATAATGAACAAGCTTATTTAAAAGTGCTTATGGATGAGATTTTTGGAAGAGATAATTTTGTGAATATTTTAACTATAAAAACTAAAATAGGTGGTGTTTCTGGAAGTTCTGAGGGTAAAAGCATAAAAGATGCAACAGAATTTATTAATGTTTTTGCAAAGAAAAAAGAAGATTTAGAATTAAATAAAGTTTATATAAAAACACCTTTGATTAATTATATTCAAAAATATAAAGCAGATGGTAAAAGTTGGAAATATACTTCAATCATCACAAAATTAGATGGTAAAAAGGAATTTTTTAAAACCGATGATTTTACACTATATACTTATGATGTTTTTGAAAGTCAATCAATATCGGAATTTGCGAAACGAAATCATTATACAGAAGAGGAAGTATATAAAAATTTTACTCATAAAATTTTTAGAACAACTAATGCGCAATCAAGCATAAGAGCAAAGGTATTAAAAGAAACTATTGATTTAAAAAATGCTATTGTCAGTATTGAATACACTCCACAAAAAGGAAAAAACAGAGAACAAAAAATTGAAATTTTTTACAAAGATAAAAAAAGAAATATGCTGATGTTTTTAGCTGATTATGTTGAATTTAATGAAAATAATCCTATATATTTAGAAGGCATAAATACATTATGGAGCGACATACAATACAATAATTTAGCAAGTGAAGGTAATTGTGATTTTACTAACGCTAAAAAACCTGAAGCTTTACTTCAAAGAATAATTGAAATTTCTACAGATGAAAACGATCTTATAATGGACTTTTTTGTAGGAAGTGGCACTACTTTAGCCGTTGCTCATAAAATGAAACGCAAATGGATAGGCATAGAGCAAATGGATTATATAGAAACTATTACAAAAGAAAGACTTAAAAAAGTCATAGAAGGCGAGCAAGGCGGTATCAGCAAAGCAGTAAATTGGCAAGGTGGTGGAAGTTTTGTTTATGCTGAGCTTATGCCACTTAATGCAATTTATAAAGAAAAAATACAAAATTTAAATAATGAAAAAGAATTAGATAACATTTATCAAGAGTTAAAAACTAAAGCTTTTTTAGATTATAGAGTAGATATACAAGACATTTTAAAAGATAAAGATTTTAAAGAATTAAGCTTAGAAGATAAAAAGCAAATTTTAAATTTAGCATTAGATTCTAATATGGATTATGTTTTATATGGTGATATAAAAGATAAAGATTATGATATATCTAAAGAAACAATAAAACTTAATGAAATATTTTATGGTGATGAAAATGTTTAATAAAAAACTACACGAGCTTTTACAAGAAGAATTTGGAAAAAGAGGCATAGAACAAATAGAAATTCCTTTTTATATAAAAGATAATTTATCAAAAGAATTAAGAATTTATCAAGAAAAAGCTCTAAAGTATTATTATGCAAATTTTGATAGCATAAAACAAAGACATTTAATGTTTAACATGGCAACAGGAAGTGGAAAAACACTTATAATGGCTGCTTTAATGTTAGATTGTTATAAAAAAGGATATAGAAATTTTATCTTTTTTGTAAATTCTACTTCTATTTTAGAAAAAACAAAAGCAAATTTTGCCAACAAATACTCAAGCAAATATCTTTTTAAAGATATTAATATAGATTCTAAAAATATAGAAATTAACATTATCAATAATCTTTTTGAAAGTAAAGATGATTGTATAAATATATATTTTACCACCATACAAGCCCTGTTTTCTCTTTTTAAAAATGAAAGGGAAAATTCTTTAAGTTTTGAAGATTTAAAAGACAAAAAGCTTGTATTTTTAGCTGATGAAGCTCATCATTTAAATAGTGATACTAAAAATAAAAATGAAAATGAACTTAAAGAAGGTTGGGAAGCTATTATAAAAAGAGCCTATGAAAGTAATAATGAAAATTTATTATTTGAATTTAGTGCTACTATTCCACAAGAATTCAATGTTTTGGAAAAATATCAAGATAAAATCATTTATGAATACACCTTAAGAGAATTTTGTAAAGATGGATATTCTAAGCGTATATTTTTAGTTAAGTATGACAATGATAGTTTAGAATATAGATTTTTAGGAGCTGTGCTTTGTAGTCTTTATAGAGAGTTGTTGGCTCAAAAATATAACATTGTTTTAAAACCTGTTGTTTTATTTAAGAGTGAATCTATAAAAGAATCTATGCAAAATCAAGAAAAATTTATAGATTTTATAGATAATTTAGAAAGCTTGCATATAGAAGATTTTTATAAAAATATAAACAAAGAAAGTGATCTTTTAAATAAAAGCTTAGAGTTTTTTAAAAGAGAATATCAAAATACTTATGCAAAAACTATTGTAAATTTTTTGAAAAATAATTTTAAAACGCTTTATATGTTAAACACAAATGATGATAAAGCGCTAGAGAAAAATCAAATTTTACTTAATAGCTTAGAAGAAAAAGACAATCAAATAAGAGTTATTTTTTGCGTTGATAAACTTAATGAAGGTTGGGATGTCTTAAATCTTTTTGATATAGTTAGGCTTGGAAATAAAAAGGCAAGTAAAACAATAACCACAAAGGAAGCACAACTTATAGGAAGAGGTGCTAGATATTATCCTTTCAAAAGCGATTTGTTTGATTTTGATGATGAGCTTAAATTTAAAAGAAAGTATGATAGTGATCTTGAAAATGAGTTAAATGCTTTAGAGAAATTAACTTATCATACTAGAAATGATGTTGAGTTTATTAAGCAACTCAATGAAAGTATGAATAAAGAAGGATTATTATTTGAGGAGGAAAAAACACGCATAGATTTAATAGTCAATGAAAAAATAAAAGAGATTATTAAAAATAACAAAATTTATTACGCTAATAATAAAAGAATCAAAAAACGTGATTTGAAAAATTTTTACATTACAAGAATAGAGATGGAGCAAAAAATAAAAGGTTTGCAAATTCCTTATTTTTCAAATTCTATAAAAGAAAGTGAGGAGAAATTTGAAGAAATCAAAGAAGAATATGATCTTCAAAAACCATCTGCTCTTAATCATATAGATAGCATATACTTTTTAAAGGCGATGAATATATTAGGACTTGATTTTAATAAAATCAATGAAAATTTTGCTTTTAAAAGTAAAAAAGATTTTATAGAAAATTGTTTGAAAGATATAGTTGTTTGTTTTTCAAAACGACAAGAGTTTAATCAAATAAACAATCTTGAAATAGCCAAATATATTTTAGAAAATTTTAAATCGCTAAAGCAAGGCATAAAGCAAGAATACGAAGTAAGTGAGTTTATAACTCATGAATTTAATATAGGTAATAAGGTAGTATTTAAAAATAAAGAGAATTTTGAGGAAATGAATTTTGAGTGGCTTTATCACAAAACTTTTTGTTTTGACAGTAAATTAGAAAAAGATTTTTTAATTTTCATAGAAGAATACAAAGATGAAATTGATAATGTTTTTTCCGACTGGTTTGTTATAAGAAATGAAGGATTTGAAGAATTTAAAATTTATGACAATAGAAAAGATGAAGTAACTTATGCTATGGGATTTGAACCTGATTTTATTTTCTTTGGTAAGAAAAATAAAGATGATGATAATTTTTTAAGTATACAATGTTTTATAGAAACAAAAGGGGAGCATTTAGCAATAGCAAAAGATACTTGGAAGGAAGAATTTTTAGAGGCTTTAAAGGGAAAAATAATTACCACTAAAGATGGCAAGAAATTAACCCTTCAATCCTTGCCGTTTTTTATAAACAAAGATTTAAAGATGAATGATAAATTTGTTAGTAGTTTTGATGAATTTTTGAATACATAAAGTCACTGTTTTTAAAATTTAAACATTAGAATTTTTATTCTATTGTTTAAATTTGCTTGTTTTAATTTTTCCGAGATAATTTGAAATAGATCTTACAACTTATAATTATATTGTACCAAGGAAATCATGAGTGTGATTTTATTTATCGTTAGTTAGAAAGAGTATAAAATCAACAGTGTTTTCTTAGAATAGTATTGTCTTTTTGTAATTTTTACTTTAATGATATAGCTATTAGACAATATAATAGTGTTTAAAACAATATTATAAAAACTCTACTTCTTTTTTTATATTGTGATTATATACAGATTAATCAATAATATCTAAAATTGGTTTTTTTAGCTAAAACAATTTAAATATTTATGAGTAAGTTTGTTTTGTCTTATTTTTACAATTTTGGATTAATTTATATAATTGATCTTCCTCAAATCCATCATTTATTCCTGCTTTGG
>NZ_JANQCV010000025.1:0-5000 GCF_024723515.1 Campylobacter sp. W0066.2
ATTCAATAACCAACAACACAAATCTAAGCCATAAGAAACAACACATAAAACTAAAAAAATTTAAAAATAAAAATCAATAATAAGTAAAAGAATAAACTAATTTAAGGATTAAGCCAATAAACAATCCAACTAAATAACTAAATTTTATAAACTAATAAAAAATAATAACAACCAACAATAAAAAGAATAAATTAATTTAAAGATTTATCTAAGTAGTAAATAAGAATAATAAGAGAATTAACAAGTCCGCAATGAGCTACTTTCCCCCTGCCAGTAAGGCGTAGTATCATCACCCACGATGTGCTTAGCTTCTTGGTTCGGGATGGAGCAAGGCGTCTCCACATCTGTATAATCACGGACATTGTTATTTAAATATTCTATATTAATATAACATAATAAAAGCAATCAATAAGATTTAGATATAAAAAATCATTATTTTTATTTTAGTTTTCATCTTATTCTTATATTTAGATGTTTTACTAAACTAAATACTTTATTGTTTTAGAATACTTAAAAAACAATGTTAAGAGCAAGTTCTAATATAAACTTTACTTATAAGATTTTATAAACTTAAGAACATAATCTTTATATAAATATTTCATATAAAAACACTCAAAGCTTTATTAAAAACCTTAACAAGGAAGTGATGCTTAAATAAGATAAGCCAAACGCTCTATTAGTACTGGTCAGCTAAAGGACTTTCATCCATTACACACCCAGCCTATCAAACTAGTAGTCTTCTAGAGAGCTTAGAGAAGATTCATCTTAGAGTTGGCTTCACGCTTAGATGCTTTCAGCGTTTATCCGTTCCAAACTTAGCTACGCTGCGATGCTCTTGGCAGAACAACAGCTACACCAGTGGTTTGTTCAACCCGGTCCTCTCGTACTAGGGTCAAATCTCTTCAATCTTCTTACGCCCACGGCAGATAGGGACCGAACTGTCTCACGACGTTCTGAACCCAGCTCGCGTACCGCTTTAAATGGCGAACAGCCATACCCTTGGGACCTGCTCCAGCCCCAGGATGCGATGAGCCGACATCGAGGTGCCAAACCTCCCCGTCGATGTGAGCTCTTGGGGGAGATCAGCCTGTTATCCCCGGGGTACCTTTTATCCTTTGAGCGATGGCCCTTCCACACAGAACCACCGGATCACTAAGACCGACTTTCGTCTCTGCTTGACTTGTATGTCTTGCAGTTAAGCTGGCTTATACCTTTATACTCTACGAACGATTTCCAACCGTTCTGAGCCAACCTTTGTAAGCCTCCGTTATTATTTGGGAGGCGACCGCCCCAGTCAAACTACCCACCAGACATTGTCCCACTTGAGGATAACTCAAGCTGGTTAGCTACCCAAATAAGAAAGAGTGGTATCTCAACAACGGCTCATATACAACTGGCGTCATATACTCAAAGCCTCCCACCTATCCTGCACATTCTTATCCAAATAGCAGTGTCAAGCTGTAGTAAAGGTCCACGGGGTCTTTCCGTCTTGCCGCGGGTAGGAGGAATTTTCACCTCCACTACAATTTCACTGGATCCCTCTTTGAGACAGCTCCCATCTCGTTACGCCATTCATGCAGGTCGGTATTTAACCGACAAGGAATTTCGCTACCTTAGGACCGTTATAGTTACGGCCGCCGTTTACTCGGGCTTCGATCAAGAGCTTCGCTAATGCTAACCCCATCAATTAACCTTCGAGCACCGGGCAGGCGTCACACCCTATACATCCTCTTACGAGTTAGCAGAGTGCTGTGTTTTTGGTAAACAGTCGGGAGGGACTCTTTGTTGTAAGTTTCTTCGCTTTCGGAGTAAATCCTAATACGAAGCGAACCACACCTTATACCGAAGATACGGTGCTATTTTGCAGAGTTCCTTAAAGAGAGTTCTTCCACGCGCCTTAGAATACTCATCCCACCCACCTGTGTCGGTTTACGGTACGGGCAACATTAGCTAAACTTAGAAACTTTTCTTGGCTCGACGGCATCAGCAATTCTCCTCGCTGTCCGAAGACTTTGAAGAGCCTTTCAGTTCTCGGAGTATTGTTATACGGATTTGCCTATATAACCTCCTACGACCTTAGACTAGCACTTCCATCCGCTAGCTTGCTTAGCCCTAAGCGTCCTTCCATCGCACACTAATGTTGGTATTGGAATATTAACCAATTTGCCATCGTCTACCCCTTTCGGACTCGACTTAGGACCCGACTAACCCTACGATGACGAGCATCGCGTAGGAAACCTTGGGTTTACGGCGTTAATGATTCTCACATTAATTATCGCTACTCATGCCTGCATGCTCACTTCTATTCGCTCCAGCACTCCTTACCGGTATACCTTCGGCGCAAATAGAACGCTCTCCTACCACTTGATAAAATCAAGTCTACAGCTTCGGTACTTACTTTAGCCCCGTTATATTTTCCGCGCAAAATCACTAGACCAGTGAGCTATTACGCTTTCTTTAAAGGATGGCTGCTTCTAAGCCAACCTCCTGGTTGTTTAAGTAACTTCACATCGTTTTCCACTTAAGTAAGATTTAGGGACCTTAGCTGGTAGTCTGGGTTGTTTCCCTCTTGACGACGGATTTTATCACTCGCCGCCTGACTGCTGTGATTACATATAAGGTATTCGGAGTTTGATAGGGTTTGGTACATTGGTGTATGCCCTAGCCCATTCAGTGCTCTACCCCCTTATACTACGACACAACGCTATACCTAAATATATTTCGGAGAGAACCAGCTATCACGAAGTTTGATTGGCCTTTCACCCCTATCCACAAGTCATCCGGGGGCTTTTCAACGCCTATCGGTTCAGTCCTCCACTAGTTCTTACACTAGCTTCAACTTGCTCATGGATAGATCACTTCGTTTCGGGTCTGCAGCATCTGACTTAAGCGCCCTATTCAGACTCGCTTTCGCTACGGCTTCGCGTGTGCTTAACCTTGCCAGACACCACAACTCGCAGGCTCATTATGCAAAAGGCAGTCCATCACACTGTATTGCTACATAGTGCTCTGAATGATTGTAAGCAAATGGTTTCAGGTTCTATTTCACTCTGATCACCTCAGTTCTTTTCACCTTTCCCTCACGGTACTTGTGCACTATCGGTCTGGTAGTAGTATTTAGGGTTGGATCGTGGTCGACCCAGCTTCAGACAGGATTCCTCGTGTCCCGCCCTACTCAGGATACTGCTAGCTAAGGTTTGGTTTTCGTATACGGGACTATCACCCTCTATGGCTACACTTTCCAGAGTGTTCTACTAACCTCACCTATTGCACATTGCAGTCCTACAACCCCCAGTGCAAGCACTGGGTTTGCCCTCTTGCGCTTTCGCTCGCCGCTACTGACGCAATCTCTATTGATTTCTTTTCCTGTAGGTACTAAGATGTTTCAATTCCCTACGTTCGCTCCATTATGGTAGTATATATCTCTATATACTGGGTTGCCCCATTCGGAAATCTACGGATCAAAGCTTCTTGACAGCTCCCCGTAGCTTATCGCAGTCTAGTACGTCCTTCATCGCCTTTACCAGCCAAGGCATCCACCATTCGCTCTTAATAGCTTACCTTTTAAATTCATTCTAAAACGCATCACTTCCTTGTTAAAGTTTTTATGATAAGACTTTACTATCTTAAGACGGAAAGCATTTAAACACTTAATAAAACTAAATAAATTAGTCTAACTAAGCTGTGAGTTTAAAACTTGTCTTTAACTAAAAGCTAAAGAAAAGATAGTTAGGTTTTATCCTTTAACAAGTCCTGTAAAATTGTTTTTATTAAAACTTGCTTGTGACTCTTAACAATGATAATTCAAATAACATTAAATAACTAATCTAATATATAAAATATTCTATTATTTATTTAGCTTAGGTCTTAAAACCTAAAGGAAGTATATATAAAGAGTTTAAATGATTTAAAAACATAAGCAATAAAGTATTTTACTTTATTTACTGCTTTATTATTAGCTATATACTTGCTTTAAGTTTTAAAACTTTATTATATGATTGATAAACAAATCTTTTTTATGGTGGGCCTAACAAGACTTGAACTTGTGACCTCACCCTTATCAGGGGTGCACTCTAACCAGCTGAGCTATAGGCCCTTAATAAATGGTGGAGAATAGCGGGATCGAACCGCTGACCTCCTGCGTGCAAAGCAGGCGCTCTCCCAGCTGAGCTAATTCCCCAAAATTAGCTTTTCATCAATCTTTGAAATCTAAACAAGGATGATTGAGTCTATATATGAACTGATAGTTGTGAGACTTATCAGTTTGTACTCTAGAAAGGAGGTGATCCAACCGCAGGTTCTCCTACGGTTACCTTGTTACGACTTCACCCCAGTCGCTGATTCCACTGTGGACGGTAACTAGTTTAGTATTCCGGCTTCGAGTGAAATCAACTCCCATGGTGTGACGGGCGGTGAGTACAAGACCCGGGAACGTATTCACCGTAGCATGGCTGATCTACGATTACTAGCGATTCCGGCTTCATGCTCTCGAGTTGCAGAGAACAATCCGAACTGGGACATATTTTATAGATTTGCTCCACCTCGCGGTATTGCGTCTCATTGTATATGCCATTGTAGCACGTGTGTCGCCCTGGGCATAAGGGCCATGATGACTTGACGTCGTCCACACCTTCCTCCTCCTTACGAAGGCAGTCTATTTAGAGTGCTCGGCCGAACCGTTAGCAACTAAATACGTGGGTTGCGCTCGTTGCGGGACTTAACCCAACATCTCACGACACGAGCTGACGACAGCCGTGCAGCACCTGTCTCTAAGTTCTAGCAAGCTAGCACCCTCTTATCTCTAAAAGGTTCTTAGGATATCAAGCCCAGGTAAGGTTCTTCGCGTATCTTCGAATTAAACCACATGCTCCACCGCTTGTGCGGGTCCCCGTCTATTCCTTTGAGTTTTAATCTTGCGACCGTACTCCCCAGGCGGTACACTTAATGCGTTAGCTGCATTACTGAGATGACTAGCACCCCAACAACTAGTGTACATCGTT
>NZ_JANQCV010000026.1:0-3811 GCF_024723515.1 Campylobacter sp. W0066.2
GAGGTGAAAAGGAAAATATATAAATGAATAAAAACAGTAGCACTAAATTAAATAATGCAAAAAATATAAAAAACGATGAGTTTTATACGCAATATGAAGATATAAAAAAAGAGTTAAGCTTTTATGAAAGTGCATTTAAAGATAAGATAGTTTATTGCAACTGTGATGATCCACAAAAAAGCAACTTTACAAAATTTTTTGAATTAAATTTTGATAGATTAAACCTAAAAAAAATAATTAGTACTTCTTTTAATGCTGATGGTAAAGGTAAGATTTTCATTATGGAAAAAGATAAGCCAAAATATCAAGGCTTTTTGGAAAATAACGGTGATTTTAGAAGTGATGAAACAATTAAATTATTAAAAGAATCTGATATAGTCGTAACAAATCCGCCATTTTCATTATTTAGAGAATTTATAGATATGCTTATATCTAATCAAAAAGATTTTTTGGTTATAGGAAATTCTAATGCAATTTCTTATAAAAACTGTTTTAACTATATGATGAAAAATAAATTATGGTTAGGGCAAAATTGTGTTAGATGGTTTATAAACACAAAAGGGGAATTAGTAGAGGGTGCAAGATCTTTTTGGTTTTCAAATATTAACAATCAAAAAAGAAATAAAAAAATATCTTTAAATAGAAAATACAACAAGCAATATTATACTACTTATGATAATTATAATGCTATTGAAATTTCAAAAACTAAAGATATACCTTTAGATTATACTGGAATAATGGGAGTTCCTATTACTTTTTTAGATAAATACAATCCACAACAATTTGAAATTATTGGAGCAGATTATCAGGTCAAAAGCGGAGAGCTTGTCTGTATTAAACGAAATGACTGGAACGGAAAAACCGATAGAGCGTATATAAATGGAAAAAGATTATATTCTAGAATTTTCATAAAACATAAAGAGGTGGATAATGTTATTTAATTACGAAATTATAGACTGTCAAATACCAAATAATACAATGAATGTGAAAAAAACATACAAAGTAATTAGATGTGTTTTTAAAAATAAAACTGATGAAGCTTCAAAATATTATCAACAAGCTTGGAATTTAGCAAAACAAGTAAATCCACTTAAAGCAAATGATAGCACTTCAAAAAGAGATAAGGAAAGACTGATATTAGATGCTTTAGGGGGAATTTTAGCTGAATATGGTTGGTTTTATTATATAAAAAGAATTTTTGGGGATATTGTTAGTTTTACAGAATTTAAATCATCTATAGGACAAGTAGATTTATTATTAAATAATGGCAAAACATTAGAGATTCGATCTTCTTTTCCAAGAAATGGTATTAAATTTGCAATATGCAATGAAAGATTTAACTTTAAGAATATATGTAAATATGATAATTTGTATAAACCTGATGAAGTTGATAAAGATTTCTTTGCTTGCGTATTGTTTGAAACCATGAAAAATCAAATGATGGAGGCAAATGAAATTGTATTTTATCTAATAGGAGGTTCTACAAGAAAAATGATGTTAGATGATACTATTAGTTATATAGATGATTTAATAGCAGAAGATGATTTAGTTCAACAAAAAACCAATTACAAGGTTATTAGATTATACAATGCTTTAGATATTGAAGGGTTTGAAAAATATATGATGGAAGAATTAGGCTATTTAAAAATACTCCATAGTAAAACTTTTTAAAATACCAAAGGAATAATCATGGAAAATCGTTTGAAATGAAAAGAGAAGTGGATAATACCTTTGATAAAGTTTTTAATGGTAATGACAGAATCAATGAAGGTTGCACTGATAATCATTACAATAAGGCTACACTTGATTATTTTGATTTTGTTGGGTTGTTTGATCAAGATAAGTAATCACTAGAAAGACAAGAGAAAATTTTGAAAAAAATAGAAGAAGAAGATTTTAGTGATATTGAAAAAACGTTGAGAGCATTTTAAATGGCTGATAATATCAGTAAAATTGGAGAAGTGGCGAATACTGAATATAATAGAAAAGCTATTGCTGGTATGATACTTGAATTTCATAATGTTTGTACAAAAAAGGGTGTATCGATTCCTAGTGATTATAGGCAACAATGCATAGAGGAAATTATTATTTTTTATGACAAGTATTTAGAAACTCATAAGCAAAAACTTTTAGATATTGATTATTATAAAATTATTTCTTGGTACGCTGTAATTGTTGCTAAAAAAATGCTTAATTTTTACAAAGAAAAAGAAATTAAAAATAATAGTTGGTTTAAGGTTATTGATTTTGCTGTTTGGAGAATGCTTGAAGAATTAGAAGATAATGAAAAACGAACAATAGATAAAGCTTATAAAAATAAAATTATTGCAATGACTGCTTGTGAATTAACAAATCAAGGGGAGTTTGGTATAGGAAAAAATGGATTATATATGCTAATGCTTATAGCTAGAATAGTTCAACCTATTAATTCATAATCTAATCAAAATTTTTTAAAAAAACTAAAAAATATTCTAAAATTTGTAAGTTTATTAGTATTTATTCTGTTTTATAATTTAATTTGTTAATTTTAACTTTAAAATTAATATTGGTAAGATAAAAAATATTTTTTGTAAGATAAAAGCTGTTATTTTTATTAGCTTTAGAGAGTATAGATTAAGATTGTATTTTTAATTCTTTGTGAGTTATTTTAATCTTATTTTTTTAGTATTTTTTAAATAATTTACTATGACTGCCTAGTTTTAAAATATTTAACTCTAGTTCATTATCATGTTTTTGATAAATCAATAACAAATTAGACTTTATATGACATTCTCTAAAATCTTTTAATGCACCTTTTAATTGATGATCTTTATATTTTGGTTCTAAAATTTCATCGTTAGAAAGCTTTATAATAACTTTATCTGTTATTTTACGCTCTTCGTTGCTTATTTTTTTATAGGCTTTTATAAAATCTTTATGATAATAAATTTTATATTTTGCCATCTTGATAAGCTTTCACAAAATCTTGATGTGAATTAAAGCTTAATGCAGTGTTATCTTTTTTTTCCTTACTAAGCTCTTTGCTTGCATTTAATATCTTATTTTCAAAACTACTTAGTTTAGGTTTAGAAACTTTACATTTAGCATTTATACTTTTAGCTAAACCTTTAAATGCAGGCAAAAAATCTTCACTGACATTTTCAATAATAAGAGTCATGAAATTCCTTTCTCAAAATCATATAATATAATTATATTGTATTTTAATCAATTTAAATTAATTTCTTATACTTATTTTATTGTTTCAATGTGAAGATTAAAAGCACTAAGATAAAATATTATTTTGTGATGATTATAAAATGTGTTATAATGTATTACAAATAATACAAAGGTAAAATCATGAGAACAATATCGTTAAGAATTAGTGATCAAGAAGATATTTTACTAAAAGAATATCTAGCAATTAATAATTTACAACTATCAAAATTTATAAGAGATACTATTTTAGAAAAAATAGAAGATGAGTTAAATTTAGATGAAAATAAAATTTTAATTTCACTCAAAGAAGCTAAAAAAGATAATATTTATAGCTTTGAAGAAGTATTTAAAAATGTATGAGATAAAATTCTCAAGTAGTGCCAAAAAATCAATTGAAAAACTTGATCAGCAAGTAGCAAGAATTATTAAGAGTTGGATTATTAAAAATTTAATAGAATCAGACAATCCAAAAAAATTAGCAAAAGAATTTAAGGGTAATTTAAAAGGCATTTATAGATTTAGAGTGGGTAATTATAGAATGCTTGCTGAAATTAATGATAATGAATTATTTATTTTTGTATTCGAAATAGGGCATCGAAGAGAAATATATAAGAAA
>NZ_JANQCV010000027.1:0-3310 GCF_024723515.1 Campylobacter sp. W0066.2
CAATGAATACCACAAATATAATAAAAGAAAAATTTGTAACATTCATAGATAGGTTATCATATTCTGAAATTGTTTTTTTATCTATGATTGCTTTTATATCAATTGTTATTTGTTTAGTGCTTATTGGAGTTTTAAAAAATAAAAAACTTCTATTTTTTGCAATATTCACTTCAATATTCACTTCTGTTATAATTGCAAATATTCTTATTTTTAATTTTATCGGATTATTCTTTTTAGTCTTTTTTTGTTTTATATTTCTTATACTATATAGCGTATTAAGCAATATTAACAAACGCGGAAAATATGAAGCTTATCAACAACACGAGGATTTATTCGAGGAAAATGATAGCATAGTAACGGGTAGCAGAGCTCGTCGATTTGGTATGGGAATTTATGAATAAAAAAGGAATTAAATTCCTTTTTTATCACCTAATCCCAAATTTAGTATCTTATCTGCGGTTTCCAACTTACCTCCAACTTCTTTATTAATATTTGAACCACTAGCAACTTCTTTAATATCTTTAGCATTTGGTATATTAGAATTACTTCTCATATCTTTTGCTCTAGAATTAACTTGTTCTTGATTTAGATTATGATTTAGTAAAGTATTACCACTTACATTTGTAAATTCTTTATTTAAAGCATTAGGTTTTGCTATTGTGTTTTCTCCTACATTACTACCTGCTCCATATTGAGAAGCATAATTTGAAATTGAAGCAGGATCATTTTTAATCATATCAGAAATTTGATTTCCTGCTTTTGCAAAGTAAGTGTTTTGCTCAGCAACACTAAGAGTATTAAAGTCTTTATTGTCTATTGTAGCTAAATCTCTAGCATAAGCATTTACAACATTATCCATATTATTCGAAGTAACTGCTTGAATAGCAGATTGAGTTTGACTGAAGCTATCTGCATACCCAACCATTTTAGCATAAGCAGTACTATCACTATTAGAAAGACTTTTACTCCAATCACTACTTACGCTATGATTTTCAGCTAAAGTTTTAACAGAAGCTTTTTCCATTGCTTCTTGATAAGCTGCTTGTTCTTTTGCGTTAAGATTATTATCTAGTGCAACTCCAACTCCAATTTCACCTTTAACTCCAGCAGTAATTCCATTTCCTGCTATTTTTAAACCAGTACTTGCTTCAGCAAAAGCTGATACTCTAGCTTGCTCAGTAAGGGTTAAATTATTCATTTTTGATATTTCCTGAGCTAAATTATTAGAGAATGATTTTCTAAACGATTCATTATCACTTTCCATAATAGATTTAGCTTCACTAAGTGCGCTATTTCTACCACTTTGACTGATTTGTCCATAAGTATCATTGAAATTCTGATTCCAAGTTTTAGCACTGCTTTCCCCTAAGGAATTAACCATATTTAATGCTCCAGCGGTTAGTTTAACTCCATTTATCATACCATTAACATTAGTTCCAGTAAATGCAGAGTTAGAAATTTCAGAATTGTAACTATCATTTCCTGAAGTACTTTGGGTATTATATTTGGTTATTTGTCCATCTACATTATACGCCCCCAAATAAGAATTTATACCAGCATGTTTAGCAATAACTTCTTCACCTAAAGGAGAAGCTATTTTGGTTTCAGTAGATAAAGCTTGCTGATTTGTAAAACTTCCTGCACTTCTTGAAGCACCTTGTAGGGTTTGTGATAAAGATGAAGCCACTGACACAAAACCTTGCTCACTAGCTTTAGCTACTGCAAAAGCTAATAATGGAGTAAGCATTACAAGATAATTAATGAAATTGGTTTGCTCAGATATTTGTTTAAAGAAAGATAAGCTATTACTCATAGAAAAGCTTAATGAGCCATCTAATAATACTTGAACACTTTTTGATAGATTTAAATCATTAAAATAATTAATAATACTTAATATAGGAGTCCATAAAACTATCCATATACATAAGGTAAAAAACATTTTTATATGTCTAAAATCACCAAACATAATAGAGAGTAAAGCCATAATCCATGATAAACCTATAATTAAAACTGTTAAATAAGCTTTAGCAAGTGGCAAATAAGTTTGAGCCATCATACCTTGAGTTAGCATGCTTGACATGAAGTTTTGCTCAGCTACTGCTGTATTTGCAGCTACTGCACTTGGATCAAGTCCTACCATTTTTGCAGTATTAATTAAAGAATCTCTTGAAGCATTAATTAACATAGCTTGCATTAATTGAGATCTTGCTTGTGTAGCTTGTCCTGAGAAAATTTCCCAAACACCCTGCATTGAAGCTCTATAAGCGTTTTCATCTTTACTACCTAAAATACGCGCATGGATAGTTTCTATTTTTGGAGCTAAAGAACCTAAATCTTGCTTAATCAAAGCACCTGCGTGAGTACAAGATCTAATACTGCCTTTATCTTTTTCCCCAAAATATAAAGTAAATTGACTACCCTTGCCTATTTCAAATAAATCCTCATATAAATTATCACTATGTCTAAAATTAGTATCCATTCTACCTTTATTTAATTCCATTCCATAAATAACACAGTTTCTAAAAAACAAATCAAGATTTTTTTGTGTTCTAGGGCTAAATTGACTTAATTCTAAATCTGGCAAATCCATAGTAGATCTTAAAGTAAAACCAAATCCAGCATTAGAAAAATTAGTAGATTGTGGAGTGGAATAAAATTTTTCCATAGCTTTAGTAATGGAATCTTCCATTCTTGACATGAAAGAAAAAGTCAAACCAATACCAAGTGGAACTTGAGAAACTATATAGTCTTTACCTGTTACATTATCATGTATCATATATCTATGCTGAGCGTCATTTGGCGCTCTTAAAAAGCATTGCCAAATAATAACCATGATAAAAATCATTTTACCAAATTCAAATATAGGGCTAGTTCTTTCGTCCATTACTTTTTTAATAGCAAAAGTAAAAAAGGCAATAGCCATAACAATCTTAACCATATAATCAGCACCACTTGTTACACCTTTTATGGCTTGCAAAATATCATTTGCTACTTCACCATAGCCCCAAGTAAAGATAATATGATTATCATCTATATTTGTAGCACCAAATAATAAAGAAGGTGCAAAAATTAAAGCACTAAGGAATAAAATGTAAAATCTTTTCATCAATTATGTTAAAGAAGTTAAAGAGTTTGTTTGGTATAATTGCAGAAGGTAGATGCCAAAGGCGGCTACCTTTGGCATTAATCATAACCTAGAAAGGCGGTGATTAAATTGTCTGATCAAATTATAGTTATGATTATACTACTTTGTATAATTATAGTCAAGTGTTATTAGCACTTAACTTCCCCTTTAAAAGGGGAGCTATAA
>NZ_JANQCV010000028.1:0-2880 GCF_024723515.1 Campylobacter sp. W0066.2
TTCCAAAAAATATAAAAATAGACAATGGGCTTATAATATTTATAGCTGGAAGTGTAGTATTATTATTTCTAATTTATTTTTTTAGAGAGCGTATTAATTCAACAAACATAGATGATATTTCTAACTTTACAAAAGAAAAAATTCATATTTTAAAAAATACGATGATTCACACGATGAATACACCAATTCAGCTTATTCTTATCTACCACAAAATGTTCATTACGATGACAATAAATATTAGAATATCCATATAGATATTCTAATACATTATATTTTTTTAATTTTTTCATCTCTTTCTTTTAATAGCAGAACTTGCTTTATGCTTTGCTGCATTTGCTGCCTTTTGTGCTTCCCCTGCAACACCTGAACCACTACCGACAATGTCTTTAGGTGTATTTCTCATAGCAATTCTGCCGTTTTCGCTAGCATTAATTTGATCTGTTGTGGAATTAAAATCTTGTTTTGCTGAAAGAGGATTATAGTGATTTTGAGCAGTTTGTGTATTTAAACCACTATTTGTAACATTTGAATTTACTCCAGAATATTTTGCCAATTCATTTAAATTACCATTAGCAGCCAAAGTTTCCAATTCTTTCATTGCGCTAGCAACATTTTCTTTATTATGGATACCTCTATAGTTTTGATCAATATAATTATTAATCATTGAAACTCCACCATCATAACCAACAGAAGCATTAATAGATTTGGCATTAGTATAACTATCCATAGAACTAAGAACTTCTGCTGAATTTGTAGTGTCTGATGATTTAACTAAATTGCTAAATGCAGACATATTAGAACTTGACTTAGTAATTTGATTTGTAAGACTTTCATTATATGTTTTTTGGAAAGTTTCTTGTTGATCCTTACTCATTTTTTGATACCATGATTCAGATTCTTTAGCACTTACACCAGCACCAATTTCTCCTCTTGCTTGGACTTTAGCAGAAGCAAAGCCTATATTTACACCAGCTTCTGTTTGTGTTCCAAAAGATACTTTTCCTGAAAGCACCATATCAGTAGCCTTATTTATATCTGTAGAATAAGCTTCAGCTAATGCTTTGTTTGAAGCTGAAGTAATAGCATTAGTATCAGTCTCAGAAAGCCCATATTGATTTGATTGACCGCTAGCAACTTCTAATGCTGTCGGTAGTGGTTCAGGTGTTGCAGGGGAAATAAATAGAGTAAATCAAAATACGCAAGATAAAATTCAAAAACAAATAAATGATAGAAATTCGGATTTAAAAGAAAATAATACTCCTAAAATTTAAGGAGTATTATTTTTCTACTTGTTAATCATTGTGATGAATATTATAAGGTAGGTAGTAATGGTCAAGATCCATAATTTCATCAATAAAATTAACATCATCGGAAGTATTTTTTTCTCTTTTTGCAGGCGATAAAGAAATAATCTTTTTTGCATTTAAAAATAACAAACTAAGTATAGAGATTGATCCAAAAACTACAAAAAAACAAATTAATGAAAATAAGAACTGAAAATTTGACAGCTTGGTGCTACTAATATAAATAATATAAGATATAATAGGGATTATATTAACTAAAACAAACAATTATTTTATTTTTCATGATTACAACCTTTTTACATTTAATATTAAAATTATACCAAAATTCACAATAAAAACCAAGTTTTTTAGTGCTTTTAAATGCCTATTTTATAGTATTTTGCAAGGGTTTTTATATTTTACATTTTTGTCCTTTATAAAGTTTATTTTAAGTGCTTTTTAAGCGTATTTTTTACACATAAAAGTCCTTTATAAAGTCTTTTTTATAAGCATTAAATATTGATATATTAGTATTTATTCTGTTTTTATAATTTAATTTGTTAATTTTAACTTTAAAATTAATATTGGTAAGATAAAAAATATTTTTTGTAAGATAAAATAGGTATCATTAATTAATTTTTAAGAATTTAGCGTTAAAATACTAATACAAAAAATAAAGTAGAGTGTTGACCGAACACATTGCGTTACACGCAAGGCGATAACAGACAAGGCAATGACTCTACTTCTTTTTTACTTTCTTTTCATAAATACTAAAATAAAAATCATCACCAAATATCGTATAGTCACCTTGTATCTTTTTATTTTTATTATAATTGCCTTTATGTGACATTTGCCTTAAACGATAGTTTTCTTCAAGTTTATTTTCTATAAAATGTACCAGTTGCATTTTAGGAGCTTTGTTTAGTCTTTTAGTATCGATAGGATTTTTATATCTGTAAATAATTGCTCCTATAAATATATCCACAATTTGGATAAAAATAGAAGTGTTGGATTCAAGCATACAGGCATTAAACATTTGATCTAATTTATTTAATTCATCTTCAAAAAATGGTGCTTCTTTGGGTTTGTTAAGATAATCTGCAATAATTGCAATTTTGTTTAATGTGTTCTTTGGCGAAAGATAATTGCAAATCCCAAGTATTGTTTTTTAATAAAGGAATTTTATTTTTATCTATGAGAATTGTTGAAAAATAAAAATGTTCATAAGACAAACAAGCTTCCACTATATCTTTATATAAAGGCAAATATTTATTTTGAAATAGGAGAATTAAATTTTAATTCTCCTATTTCAAAATTTTCATTTTTTCCTTTTTTAATACATTCTGCTTGAAATATTCCTTTATGTTTTGCTTTGATAGAAGTGATAGTTTGTAATAATTTGCTAGTATTAGATAGTCTTAAGAGTCCTAGTGCAAAATATGGCTGATTTTGAGAATTTGTTAAAATTCCTGTTTCGTCCATAAAGCCAAAAAAATTCATATACACTCCTAATTTTTACATAAGTCTATCATATATTATTAAAACTAATTTTATTTTTTATATTAATAGTTTTGCAATTTTATAGTATGTATTTTTT
>NZ_JANQCV010000029.1:0-2269 GCF_024723515.1 Campylobacter sp. W0066.2
GGCAAACGGTTTTTAAGAAGTTTAGTGAATTTTTAGAAGAACATCATATTTTTCCTATAAATTCTAATATAGGAAAAGAGATATCTAAAAATTTATCTCATCTAATGATAATATAATTAATAATATAGCACTTATTACAAAAGAATCTAATAATAAAATCAATAATAAAAATCCAAGCACATATATAAAAGAGTTGCTAAATAAAAAAATACAAGATAATCAACAAGAACAATTTTTTAAAGATTTAGAAACACATTTTATAACAAAAGATATGGTTGAATATTTGTTAAATGATGATTTTGAGAATTTTATTATTAGTCGAACAGCTTTAATTTATGATTATATGAAAAACATTGCTTAAATTCATAGGATAACTATGTTATCCTAACTATAAAATTGTATATCAACAAGATATAGTAAAAACTTTAAGTAATTTTTATTTTAAGTTTTCTAACATAAAATTCATCATAGCCCAAATGCTTGAAAGTATAGCTACTGCAGTACCTAAAAGCCAATAAAGTACTTTTTGCTTAGCGCTAGAAATTTGTTCTGAGAATTCAGTTTTAACTTCAGCTATTTTAGTGTTAATAATTCCTTCTAGTCTTGCAACTTCAGAATAAATTAAACTTTCCAATCTTTTAATCTCTGATTGAAATAAATCTTTACTTACAAGCTCTTATCTTATTTCTTCTGTAGTTTGATTTTTAAGATTTTCAAAATCCAATCTTGGAGTAGCTGCTCTACCATTAACAAGTTCTTCAAAAGCTTTAATTAATTTTTGTGATTGTTCAGGATTAGAAAAAATACTTTCTAATAAAGCTTTAAAACTTTCATTAAGTATATACTCTTTTTGCTGGGCCATAATATTTCCTTGCATATTTAATCTTTTGTTATTATAACACAATTTGTGATAGGTTATTTATTTTATACTAGATTGTAGGCATTTTCAATGTTTTTTGCGCATATTCACTATATGCAACTTCAACTATAAAAGGCTTATTTGTATCAGTTCTATAAACCTCACAAATTGCAACCAAATCTTGAGTGTATTGCCATTGATTATTCACTAATTTTGGATAGTTTTTAATCTCACTATAAGAACGAATACCACCAAATTTTCCGCTTTTATGAGCAATAGCCAAAAAGCCATCTCTACCCACTAAAGGTTCTATTTTTTCAACCCACACATCTTTACCATTTTTTGTAACTTTTGCCTTACGAGGAACAAAAAATACTTGGCGTAAGAAAGGATCTAGATCATATTTAGTTACAACACTAAGGTAATATTTTATTTCTGTTTTATTACTCCCAACTTATAGGGTGTGTTAAAAGCTAAAGACTAACTTTTTCTTTCATTAATGTATTTATCGTTAAATAATGAGCTACTAAAACCAATGTGCCAAAAATAAGAGTGATAGCGCCGATTAAAATAGCTATATTATAACCATCCATTCTCTCTTATTTTCTTTTAAAAAAAGATCAATCTTTAAGAAAGATCGATGATAGTGCAACTATCGCTCATTTACAAACCTTACAAATAATCCTACGCCAATAGATTCCATGAATCTTAAGATTACTTTTGCAGGTATTTTTATAAATAATGCTTTTTAAAATTTTTATTTTATATTATTATTTTGCAATAAAAAATAAAAGCTAAAAGATATAAACATGCTTCTATTATAAAATATCAAAATCAATTATTTTTTATTATTATCGATTTTTTTATCTTTATCAAAGTCATAAAATGTCACAAATATGGCAACTGCTATTGCAAAGGCTAATACAATATATTGTCCCATTTTATTTCCTTTTTTTGTTATAAAAATTATTAAATTAATATATTATCTAATCAATTTTAAAAATACAATATTATTTTTTTTAATTATAATATTTCCAAAGATCTAGCTTTTATCAACTTTGTATTATATCCATAGTTACTTTGTTGATATTTTTGATATTTGCGAAATCTACAAATTTCTACTAAGAATAGTTTAAATAATATATTTATAGAAAAAAATTATTTATAAGTTATAAAGTCTATTTTTGATATATTCTTTATATTATTAGCTTAGGATTTTTAATGGGTGCAAGCGAAATTACTTTTGAAATTATCTTAGAAAAATTAAAATAAGTAAAATTAAATAATAAAACAAAAGGATAGATATGTTTAAAAACGAAGAATATATAAAGCAGAGAAAAGCCTTATGGATAAAAAGTTTTGAAGCTTTTAAAGATGATGAAGAATTCCACAAAGAACAATTAGAACTTG
>NZ_JANQCV010000030.1:0-2173 GCF_024723515.1 Campylobacter sp. W0066.2
CTAAAGTAGATAATATAGTAAATCAAGGTAATGGACAAATCTCTGGTGGCATCAGTGTAGGAGAAGGGTCTAAAGTAGATAATATAGTCAATGATGGCAGTGGAAAAATCTCTGGTGATATTAGTGTAGGTAAAGACTCTAATGTAGGTGGAGTAGTAAATAGTGGCAGTGGAACCATAGGTGGAAATATTAAAGTAGAAGGTGGTGCTAAAGTAGATAATATAGTCAATGATGGTAATGGACAAATCTCTGGTGGCATCGATGTAGGTAAAGGTTCTTCTGTAGGAGGCATCACTAATAGTGGTCATGGTAATATTAGTGGTAGTATTACAAATAATGGAGATTTGGGTTCTATTAATAATAGTGGTTCTATCAGCGGTTCTATTGAAAACAATAATGGTAATTTAGAAATCAAAAACAATGGAGAATTACTTGGCGCTATCACTGTAGGTAATGGTGGTGGTAACACTTCTATCTCAAATGGTTCTAATGGTAATATAGGTGGTGGTATCACTAATAATAGTAATAATAATATCAACATAGACAATAAAGGTATAGTTAAACCTGATAGCAAAGGTAATCACATTACTAATAATGGTAGTGGTAATGTAAATGTAGGAGATTGGATAGTAAAACCAAATGAAGATGGTAGTTTTGATGGAGCTATTAATGTAGGTGGTAGTGGCAATGGAACTATCAAGGTAGATAATGTAACTGTAGATACTTCAGATTCAAACTATGATGCAACTAAGCCTATTGATCCTGGTAGTATAATTAATAATACTGGTAATGGTGGTAAAATAGAAGTAGATAATGTTGGTTCTAATAATAGCTTATTAAATTTAGCTTACGATCCAATCTCAGGAGAATACAAAACTTTAGCAGATGTAAGTGCTGGTGTGGGTTCTGTTATGGCTCAAACAGTAATTAACACTTATATGATGAGATCATTCTTCCTTGATACAGTTTTAGATGATGCATCAAGAATGGCTTACAAACATGCAAGAATACACAATACTCATAAAACAAATAAAGACTTAGTAGGCTTTGATACAGATGAGCATTATCATGGCTTTGTATTGCCTTATTTTTCATCTAATAGCATTAAGCTTTTAGGAACAAATGATTATTCTAAAGGACATACTAAAGGTATAATAGCAGGTTTTCATACCTTAAAAGATATAGGTATGCTAGGAGCTTATGTAGGAACTGAAGAAGCTAATATGAATACTAAAGATTATTTCTCTTTAAAAATGCAAACAGTATATGCAGGTTTGAAGTATTCTAATCTTTTATTAGAAGATGAAGTTAAAGAAGCATTCTTTAAAGCTCACACCAAAGTAGCTTATACAAAAAATGATGTTCAAAAATTCATCGATAAAGGCAAAAAAGAAGCTAATGGAAATACAGATACTTATGGTTATGGAGCAAGTATTGGTACTGGTATGAATTTTTATTTAAATGGGGTAGATAATGTAATTACTCCTGAAGTATCTTTAAACTATGAAGGTGGTTTCACAAAAGCTTTCAGTATGCATGGAGATGGAGCATTAAACCATGAAAGATATTATAAGAGTGAATTAAATCTTTTCTCAAGTACAGCATCTATTAAATGGTTAAATAAATGGCATCCACAAATTAGCACTTCATTTGAAGCAGGTACAAGAATTAACTTTAATCCTGAGGTAGAATCAAGAGTAAATTTTGCAAACTTAAAAGCAAGTGAAACTTTAGACCTACCAAGAACTTATCAATATGCTGGTGCATCTTTGATTTTTTCTTTAACAAAAGATTTAGAAATGTCATTTAATTATAATGGAACCTTTGCAAATAACTCTCACTCTCATACAGGGTATTTACAATTTGATTTTATATTCTAAATTAATACACTAAGCCCAAAAAAGGCTTAGTGTATATTAATGATTTAACTGTCCAGAGTTTGCTTAAAACAAATTATAAAACAACAAAACAAAATTTAAAGAAAAAGCACAATTGGTATAATGAAGTTAAGAATGTGTTAATAGTGAATACAAAAGCTATAAAAGTTTTTTAGTATGTTAAATTTAAAAATAATAAACTCCTTATCAAGCAAGCTCTATTGCATTAAGCTTAAAGCTTTAGTTTGTTAATGCTTTTAAGCTTAATGTAGATTAAGTAGATTCTGGGGAGTTAA
>NZ_JANQCV010000031.1:0-2086 GCF_024723515.1 Campylobacter sp. W0066.2
ACCCTTCTCCTACACTAATATCACCAGAGATTTGTCCATTACCACTATTTACTACTCCACCTACATTAGAGTCTTTACCTATAGATATATTTCCTGATATTTTTCCATAATCACTATTAAAGATATTACCTACTTTCGATCCATCATTAACGCTAACATTACTGCTAATAAGCCCATTACCAGCATTAGAAATATTAGTAACTTCACTACCATGATCAACTTTAATACCACCAGTTATTTCTCCGCTTCCTGCATTGATGATATTGCCAACTACACTTTTATTATCAACGCTAACATCTCCTGAGATTTTTCCAGTAGAAGACTCATTGCTATAAAAAGAATTTGCTAAAGCACCATTGATGATATTGCCAACTTTAGATCCATTATTAACGCTAACATTACTGCTAATAAGCCCATTACCAGCATTAGAAATATTAGTAACTTCACTACCATGATCAACTTTAATACCACCAGCTATTTCTCCGCTTCCTGCATTGATGATATTGTCAATTTTAGATCCATTATTAACACTAACATCTCCTGTGATTTTTCCTGAACCTGAATTTACTATACCAGCTATGTAAGATTTATCTGTTAATTCTATAGAACCATTAATATTTCCTGTTCCTATATTATTAATATTTCCAAGAATTTTAGATTCATCGCTTAATTTTATAGAGCCTTCTATTTGACCATTACCTTCGTTTATAAAATCTCCTATAATAGAAGCTTTGTTTTTTAATTCTGTGTCACCATAGATGATACCGTTTTCAGTATTTTTTATTGCAACACCATTGGCATTATAATACATTGCACCATCGATTAAAGAAGTCGCAGCTATGGTTCCACCATCTAGCTTGATACCGCCAGTTTTATTAGTATTACCTAAATGGCCTTTATTGATGATACCAGCTTGACCTCCTGCTAAGGTTCCTGTTACATTGATATCCTCTGTTAGTTTTTGATTAGCTCCTATGAAAAAGCCTGCTATACCACCACTAACTAAACCACCTAAAGAAATTTTACCGATTTGGTAAGAATTTTTAGTATCACTTAATATAATTCCATATTTCCCTGCTTGAATAGTACCTGTATTATTAATATTATCAATAGTCATGGCTGATAAATTTGTATTTGTTCTATCATCTCTAAAAACAATACCATTATTCTTTGCTATGATAGTACCTGAGTTATTAATAGTGTTAACATGAATTGATGCATTAGTTCCCCAACCTACATCATAAAGTTCAATACCATTATTACGTGTTTGAAGAAGACCAGTATTATCGATTGTTTGCAAATTAGTACCTGCATATATCGAAATAGCAGAATCTCCAGAATCTATTGTTCCAGCATTTTTCACAAGTGTTCCCTGTGCCGATTCTCCATAAAAAAATAGTTTAATACCGTATATGTTAGATTTTATAATACCATTTTCTTTATTATCGATAGTTCCAAATCTTCCACCAGAAAAAAAAATTCCAGCAGTGTTACCTATCCAACCTGTACTTTCTATGCGACCTGAATTTGAAAGATTATCAATAGTTGCTTTCACGATAAAAATAGCATCTTGTTTTCCATAAATAGTTCCAGTATTATTTAAAGTTTTAATATTAGAGCCATATTTAACTGCAATACCATTAATATTACCATTTATAGTTCCACTATTATTTAAACTATCAATTTTTCCACCTCGATCAACAAATACACCTAAATTTCCTAAAATAGTGCCATCATTATTCAAAGTTTCTATTTTAGATCCATTACCACCAACTTTAACACCGCCAATAGTACCACCACTTTGATTATTCAAAGTTTTTATAGTACCACTGCCATTGCTATTTTGAATAGTAGCATTAACACTACTTATATATCCATTATTTACTAAATTTTCTAAAGTAGCACCTGACTTTACTTGTATGCCATCTTGACCACCACCACGTATAGTTCCAGTATTTTCTATTGTTTTGACAGTAGAATTTGCTTGAATGTCTATACCATTCCAGTTTTTAACATCTGCACTAATATTACCACTATTGCTAATTTTATCTACAGTTGAGTTGCTAACATTTATACCATTACCACC
>NZ_JANQCV010000032.1:0-1679 GCF_024723515.1 Campylobacter sp. W0066.2
CCCTCAGTTTCCATACATTAACTATCAAAGAGCATAATTACATTTGTAAAAGCAAACATTCATAGATAACTCCTTAGTTTTTAAAGATCTAGTTTCAAACTAGATCTTTAAAGATATATCTATCTACTTATATTAATACTATATAATCTAATATATTTTATATTGTTTTTATTTACTTTAAGAATTCTTATATAAAACTATGCTATAATACAAGCCATAGTTTTAATTTTAATAAGGAGAATTCTCATGAAACTAGTTAAACTTAGTTTAGTAGCAGCATTAGCTGCAGGTGCTTTTTCAGCAGCTAATGCTGTTTCACTTGAAGAAGCTATAAAAGATGTTGATGTATCAGGAATGTTCAGATACAGATTTGAATCTGATAGACAAAAATTTGGTAATGCAGTTCAAGCGGAAGGTTATAACAACACCAAAGAAAACAAACACAGATTTAAATCTCAATTAAACTTCAAAGCGGCTTTAGATGATAACTTCAAAGCTTTTGTTCAATTCCAATACAACACAAATGAAGCTGGCTTTGGTACAGGCAATGGAACAAATACTCACGATACATTTGCAGTTCAACAAGCTTACTTAGAATATGCAAATGAA
Organism: Campylobacter sp. W0066.2; assembly: GCF_024723515.1. NCBI lineage: Bacteria > Pseudomonadati > Campylobacterota > Epsilonproteobacteria > Campylobacterales > Campylobacteraceae > Campylobacter > Campylobacter sp. W0066.2. The sequence continues at coordinate 610 of NZ_JANQCV010000032.1, forward strand.
GCTTATGCTACAAATGTAGCTTTTGGTAAAATGGAAGTTGGTTCTATTTGGACTGATGACTTAGTAGGAACAGGAGCTAAAGTAGTCAATAACTCTATTGAAGGTTTAACTTTCGCAGGTTATTGGTTTGATAGCTTTAATGCTGAAGATGATGGTGATACTGCAATTAAAGATCAAATCAATATTACTAAGTCTTCACTATATGGCGGTGCTGTATTAGGTGATTTTGATCCATTTGCATTCCAAATTTGGGCTGCTTATTCAAATAATTGGGCATTCTTATATGCAGTAGATGCTAGCTATAAATTTGCATTTAATGATGCTAATTTCAAAATCCAAGCTCAATACTTAGGGAATAGTATTGATAGTGAAAAAGAAAAACGCTTAGGTTTAGATAATGGTAACTTCTATGCTGCTCAATTACAAGCTCAAATTTCAGCATTTGATTTCCAAGCAGGTATAGTTGGTTATGGTGAAAAAGATAAAGGTAGTTTAGTAGTTTTAGAAGATAAAGGTAGAGTGATTGCTCCAGGTGAACAAATTTTCTACTCTGATGGTAGCAAATTAACTGGATCTGAAGGTGAAAACTTCTTCTATTTTGCAGGTTTAGGCTATACTTTTGCTGAAACACTAAGAGTAGGATTTGACTATATTGGTGGTAAAACTAAATATACAGCAGGCCCTGATATAGATAAAAATGAATATATTGCAAGAGTATCTTATGCTTATAGCCCAAAACTTACATTTAGTGGCTTCTATTCTTACTTAACTGAAGATAATCATAATCGTGTAAAAGGTCAGGATGTTGACGATCAATTTATCAGACTTGAAGCTCTATATAAATTCTAATTATAAAAGCTAAGCCAAAAGGCTTAGCTTACTATATCTAAAATTATTTCTTCTTTTAATCCTTGTATTTTAATTTCTTTTATTTTTAATTCATTAGGTAGATATTCGAGTAAAGCTTCTTTACTATGTATATTTTTACTTGCTAATACTCGTAGTATTTTACCCCTATAAGCCTTTGCAAAATGACTTAAACTTTTGGAATTTTTTAAAAAAGTGAGAGT
>NZ_JANQCV010000033.1:0-1399 GCF_024723515.1 Campylobacter sp. W0066.2
TAAAATAACAGATATTATAGAAATTCCTTATTAAATCATTTAAAAATTTGGTAAAACAATTTTTAGAATAAAAAACTGTATTTTTTTAAAGAGTTAAAATGAAAGCAAACTAAGAGTATCTTTCATTGAAAATAAATTTGATATAATAAATTTGTATTAAGTATGGCTACTCTTTCGGTTTTTTAGAAAGGGGGTTGTTGGTGAGCAAGATAATTGGTTTTATAATTCTTATTTTAGAATTAATAAAAGAGATAATTAAGCTCATTAATTATCTCATCTTAAATCCTTAGAGCATATTATATATATCCGCGCTTAGTCTAAGCTTAATACAATTAGAACACAATAACCGAAAGAGGGCGTGGCTTTCGGGTTAAAGAAATTCAAAATTTCTCTAAAAAATATTAAATCATACTCTTTAATTTTAAGTGAAAAAGACAAAAGAAATATCATAGAATGGGTAGAAAACAACTTAGATGAGATCGATGCAAATGCTCTATTTATTGATTTAAGAAAAGATGTTGAAAAAATAATTATAAATGAACTTAATTCGTTTGATTGTCTAATTGTTGAGGATTGAAACAGATAATATTTGCTGGTTGTTATTTACCAGCTAAAATTTTGCAACAGAATATGAAATCATTCTGTACAAAGATTTGTTAGTTTTTAAAATAACCGTTTTTGCTATTCTTTAATTCTTTATATTGTATTTTGATTGTTTTATTTATGTAATTTTACATAAATAAAAAGTTTTTCAAATTTACAACAAAATCCTTTATGCTATAATAAAAAATAAAATTATATAAGAAAGGATGTAGATGTCTATAAAAATTGAAATTAGTGGATTTGATAAGGATTTTTTGCCTGTTTTTGAGAGTTTGGCTAAAAGCCTAAGGGCTAGTTATTGTTTGTTAGAGTATGATATCCCAGATGAGAATAAACAAAGTTCTATGAAAAAAGCTTTAGAAGAAATGAAAAATGGAGAGTATGAAACTTTTAAAAACTTTGATGAGTATAAAAGGGCTATGCGTGAAATATGAAATTATAGTTTTAAAAGAATACAAGAAAAATTACAAGAAGCTAACACTAAAAGAAAAAGATTTGGTAGATGAAATAGTTTATCGCTTATCTAACAATGAAACTCTTGAAAGAAAATACAAAGATCATAAACTAAAAGGTGAATTTAAAGATCTTAGAGAGTGTCATGTAAAACCTGATTTGCTCTTAATTTATCAAAAACAAGATGATAAGCTTATTTTAACCTGTATTAATATAGGTTCTCATAGTGAGTTGTTTTAAATAATTGAAGTTAAATTAATCAAGTTAATAAAAATCCATAACTACACATTAAGTCATTTATGTCACTATAAAAATAAAAAAAAGGAAGTAAAATGGAAAAACT
>NZ_JANQCV010000034.1:0-1381 GCF_024723515.1 Campylobacter sp. W0066.2
AATTTTTACTATCTTCATTAATTAGTTTTCTTTCAATATCTATAATATAATCTGTTTGTTTTTCCATTAATGCAATGCATTTTTCTTGCATTTCTTTTGATAGTCTATACAAAAATCAAAAGAAGAATTAACATTAATGAAAGTATTATTTTGCTGATTAAGAGTAATATTATTTTTGTTTTGTGATTTTTTTGATTTCGGTTTTATATTGTTCATTGCTATCTTTTCTTAATTCTTCTGACTTTTTGTAAAAATTATCCACCATTGTCTTTCTATCTTTTAATGATATAGCATTAAGAATATCCGCATTAAACATATTTGTAAAGCCAAATAAAAAAGCATTTATGTTTTTTGACATTTACCCTACCTTTCTTGCAAAATAGCACTAATTCACAACAAACAATTATACACAAAATACAATAAAAATATTATTACTACACCATAATAACCATCAAGTAAAAATCAGGATTTATCTTACCAATATTAATTTTAAAGTTAAAATTAACAAATTAAATTATAAAAACAGAATAAATACTAATATATCAATATTTAATGCTTATAAAAAAGACTTTATAAAGGACTTTTATGGGATATATAAAGCACCTTTAGGGGCGAAATAAAGCACTTTTTTGATAGATTTTAAGCAAAAAATAATAAAAAAAGAAAAAATGGACTTTATAAAGGACATTCAGGGGATATATAAAGGACTTTTATGTGTAAAAAATACGCTTAAAAAGCACTTAAAATAAACTTTATAAAGGACAAAAATGTAAAATATAAAAACCCTTGCAAAATACTATAAAATAGGCATTTAAAAGCACTAAAAAACTTGGTTTTTATTGTGAATTTTGGTATAATTTTAATATTAAATGTAAAGGAATTTAAATGTCAAATGAAATAAGATTAGAGAACATAAAAAGATTACAAAAAATTGCAAATGAGATTAATTTAATTTATCAGCAAATCAAAGATGAGAATGTATTAAAAACATTGCACGATGAGAATGCACAAAGATTTATTTTTGTTTCTCTAATTAAAATCAGTGAAAGCTTTAAAAAAATCAAAGAAAGTGCTGATGATGAAATCTTATCTTTATTTGACAAAAAAGATTTAAAAAGAATAAATGATACTAGAAATTTCGCAGCTCACGATAATGAGGAAATTAGATTAAGCGCTGTTGCTAATGTAATTAAGTATGATTTATTTAGAGTTAAAAGAAGTATAAATATATATATGGGAAAATTAGAAAATCAAAAACAAGAGGTTGAGATTATGGAAAATGTGGTAAGGAAAAAAGGTTTGAGTTTAAATGCAAAAATAATTACAGCATTATTAGTTGCTATTGTTTTAGCTTTGTCTTTGTTATTGAGTATGGTAGATA
>NZ_JANQCV010000035.1:0-1258 GCF_024723515.1 Campylobacter sp. W0066.2
TGCTAAAGATCAACAAGCTGGTGTTACTACACTTAAAGGTGCAATGGCTGTTATGGATATAGCTGAAACTGCTATTACTAATCTTGATGCTATCAGAGCTGACATTGGTGCGGTGCAAAATCAAATTACTGCAACACTTAATAACATCAGCGTAACTCAAGTAAATATCAAATCAGCTGAATCAAACATCAGAGATGTAGACTTTGCAGCAGAAAGTGCAAACTTTGCTAAGTATAACATCTTAGCTCAAAGTGGCTCTTATGCTATGAGTCAGGCTAATGCTGTACAACAAAATGTAATGAGATTATTACAATAGTAAAGAAATCCAAAACACCTTGAATATTCAAGGTGTTTTTCTCTCACTTTTTATTTTATCTCCCATTTACTTTCTTATATTTGGAACACTTATTGCTTTTATAGAAATCAAGCAATATTTTGAAAGGATTTAAAATGGGTTTTAGAATAAACACCAACATAGGTGCAATGAATGCACATGCAAACTCAACTATAACAGCAAGAGAATTAGATAAGTCTTTATCTAGACTTAGCTCAGGTCTTAGAATCAACTCTGCAGCAGATGATGCTTCTGGGATGGCTATTGCAGATAGCTTAAGATCTCAAGCTGCAACTTTAGGTCAAGCTATTAACAATGGTAATGATGCTATAGGTATTTTACAAACAGCTGATAAAGCTATGGATGAGCAACTTAAAATCTTAGATACTATCAAAGTAAAAGCAACTCAAGCTGCTCAAGATGGGCAAAGCACTAAAACAAGAAACATGCTTCAAGCTGATATTAACCGTTTGATGGAAGAACTTGATAATATCGCAAATACAACAGCATTTAATGGTAAGCAACTTTTAAGTGGTGGTTTTACTAATCAAGAATTTCAAATCGGTGCTCAGTCAAATCAAACTGTAAAAGCTAGCATAGGACCAACTCAATCAAGTAAAATCGGTGTTACTAGATTTGAAACAGGATCTATGTCTCATACTAGTGGCGTGGTTGAGCTTAATATCAAAAATTATAATGGGGTGGATGATTTTAAATTCCAACCTGTAGTTATTTCATCTTCAGTAGGTACTGGTATGGGTGCTTTAGCTGAAGAGATTAATAGGGTAGCTGATGTAACTGGTATTAGAGCAAATTTCTTAGTGGAAACTACTGGTGCTGGTCCTATAAAGGCTGGAGTTACAAGTGATGATTTTACTATCAATGGAGTTAAGATAGGTAGGATAGAATATCAAGATAGCGATC
>NZ_JANQCV010000036.1:0-1229 GCF_024723515.1 Campylobacter sp. W0066.2
CCTATAGTATCATCACTAAGCATACTATTTGAAGCTAAGATTAAACCACCATCTTGAAGTTTAATACCACCTTTGTCTGGATTCTTACTATCTCCTATGATACCATTATTAATAATACCTGCTTGGCCACCTGCTAGAGTTCCTTTTACAATGATATCCTCTGTTAGTTTTTGTTTAGCTCCTATGTAAAAGCCAGCTACACCACCATAAACTAAACCATCAATATCGATTTTACCGATTTGGTAAGAATTTTTAGTATCACTTAATATAATTCCATATCTTCCTGCTTGAATAGTACCTGTATTATTAATATTATCAATAGTCATGGCTGATAAATTTGCATTTGTTCTCGTATCTCTAAATACTATACCATCTTTACTTGCTATAATGGTTCCTGAATTATTAATAGTATTAACATGAATTGATGCATTAGTTCCCCAACCTACATCAAACAACTCAATACCATTATTACCTGTTTGAATAAAACCAGTATTATCGATTGTTTGCAAATTAGTACCTGCATATAGCAAAATAGCAGAATCTCTAGAATCTATTGTTCCAGCATTTTTCACAAGTGTTCCCTGTGTCGCTTTTCCATTAAAAAAAGATAGTTCAATACCTTTTCCGTTGGATTTTATAATACCATTTTCTTGATTCTCAATAGTTTTAAAATTTACAGCATAAAAATGAATTCCAGTAGCGCCATTTCCCTGAGCTGTACTTTCTATGCGACCTGAATTTGAAAGATTATTAACAGTTGCTTTATTGATAGAAATAACATCATTTGTGTTAGAGTAAATAGTTCCATTGTTGGTAATATCACCTGCGGTAATTTTTCCATCCCCAACATCAGTATCTAATTTAATACCATGGTTATTATTACCTTTAATAATTCCATTGTTGGTAATATCACCTACAGTAATTGTTCCACCCCAATCACCAGTTTGCAATACAATACTATCGCTACCTTCAATAGTTCCATTGTTGGTAATATTACCTGCGGTAATTGTTCCACCCCATTTACCAGTTTGTAATTTAATACCATTATTACCTTTAATAGTGCCATCGTTTGTGATATTACCTATAGTAGCAGATTGATACTGTCCTGCAAACACATAAATACCGTAATTATTTCCTTGGATAGTTCCAGTTTCAGTGTTATTTATACTCTCAATTTTTCCACCATTTTCAATATAAATACCACTCCAACCATTACCAATAGTTCCACC
>NZ_JANQCV010000037.1:0-1148 GCF_024723515.1 Campylobacter sp. W0066.2
GGTGTATTTGATACGTAATATATAGGTTTGATATTGAAAGGCTGGAGGAGATGGATATATAATATAAGTATTAGAATCTAGCAAAAAAGGATTGGGATATTGATTGATAGTATGTGGTAGTATAATAGCAAGGAGAGTAAGATAAAGGCTTATTAAGCCTTTATGTGAAAATTATTTTTGCCCTATGTAGATGAAGTGTTGTATACTTCCTTCAAAATTATATAAATTTATCAGCTCATAATCTCCCCAAAACAATGGTTTAAAAGGTTTAAATTTTTCTTTTAATTCTTCAATCGTATTTGTAAAATTTATATAAGTAGATTCACTATTTAATCTTGGACTAGATTTTACTTCTACTAAACCATTTTCTTTAACATCCCCTGTAACAAATTCTTGGTAAGCTTTAGAGCTAATCATAGTCGCGAAAATTATTGCTCCATCATTGCATAAATCATAAAATTCTTCAATAGTTTTTTGAAAATCTTTGCTTGGCAAATAATATAAACTTTGATTTGCAAAAATAAAATCCATTTTTACATCAAATAATTTTTTAAAACTAGAGTTAGGTGTAATTACGTGAAAATTATTTTCATTTATCCTAAGATCTTTTTTCCAAGTATTTTTTAAACTAGGAACAATATGTACACCATAAGCGTTAATATCCCCCCCCCGTTACATCTTGAAAATATTTAGAATGCACTCCATTCCCACAACCAAAATCAAGCAAATTTCCACTTGTTTTGTTTAATTTATACTTCAAGATTCTCTCATAAAATCTTATAACATGTCCATCGGGATATTGCAAGCCATATCCTTCATTGTCATATTTTTTAGTATATCCTAATAATGAATTATCCATAATTTATCCTTTAAATTTAAAATATAATTTCATTATACAATAAAATAAAAAATATTATAATGATTTTTAATTCTTCTTTCTAGAAAGTAATAAAATATATTAAAAGCACAAATACTAATTTAATTTTATGGCGACCCCTAGAGGATTTGAACCTCTGTTATCACACAGAGAGAGTGACGTCCTGAGCCACTAGACGAAAGGGTCAATGAGTGGTGTCCCGTGTTGGATTCGAACCAACGGCCCCCTCCTTAAAAGGGAGATGCTCTACCGGCTGAGCTAACGAGACAAT
>NZ_JANQCV010000038.1:0-1097 GCF_024723515.1 Campylobacter sp. W0066.2
AGTGGTACTATCGGTGATGGTTGGAGTGGTATTTTTATTGAAAATGGTGGAGGCACTATAGAGACGATTGATAATTCAGGGATTATAAGTGGTAGTGATAGTGGTATTAGGCTTAACAATGGTGGAAAAATTGAGAGCATAAATAACACTGGAACTATCCAAGGAGATAATAACGGTATTTATGTAATTGCAAGGCCAGATTATTCTGCTACTATAGGTAATATCACAAACGATGGCACTATTAAAGGTAACAATGGTATTAAATTAGATACTGGTATTTGGGGTGGATCAACTACTGTAGATAATATTACCAATAAAGGAACTATAATTTCTGAAGGTACAAATCCTCAAGGATTTAAGGATGTTAGTGGTGGTATTGTAATTCATACATACGCACAAGCTAAAACTATCGATAACAAAGGATTAATACTTACAAAAAGCTCAGGAATTGGTATATCAGGTAGTTATGGGAATGGTAAAATCGTAGAAACCATTAATAACTCAGGCACTATACAATACAACGGAAATGGCACCATTGGAAACTTAAGTGAGAGTTATGGCCAAGGTGCAGGAATATATATGGGTAATGTTGATGGTATTCCTAAAATAGGAACTATAAATAATAGTGGTTTAATTAATACTTATAATGGTGTATATCTTGCACTAGGAACTCAAGTAGAAACAATTAATAATAGTGGAACTATTATAGCAAGTAAAGATGGTATAGTTTTAGGAAATAATAATTCTAAAGAATCATTACAAACTAGGGTAGATAATATTACAAATAAAGGCACTATTCAAGCAGGAAGATATGGTATATTTATAGATGTAGCAAGCAATCCTAATGTTCCTTTTCAAATCGGTAAAATCGATATTGATGGTTTAGTTTATGGTGGTGTAGCTGGCTTTTATATTGGCGAAAATCAAAAACTAACAGAGGATATCATTGTAAAAGGAACTCTAGCAGGTGGCCAAGCAGGTATTATTAATAATGGTATCATAGGAGATAGTAAGAATCCAGACAAAGGTGGTATTAAACTTCAAGATGGTGGTTTAATCTTAGCTTCAAATAGTATGCTTAGTGATGATACTATAAG
>NZ_JANQCV010000039.1:0-970 GCF_024723515.1 Campylobacter sp. W0066.2
TAAAATAGTACTTATAATACTTGTAAAAATAACAATAATGGCTTGTATATAGGCTATCTTCTCACTTGATTGAGAAATTGTATCAATATAAGCCATATTGCACACTGTATATCCATCTACATTGTCACACATTCCGAGTCTTTTGTGATTTTCCTTGCTAGTATAAAAAAATGGCTCACCTTCTTTTACCTTGCTAAATTTGTCTGCTACGATAGCAACATTTGGATCATTTCCGATATAATTTTTACTTGTTGAAACAAATGAAAAACGATTTTTATCATAAATAAAAGACGTACCTGGCATTTGTTTAAGACTATCTTCTAAATCTTTAACCAAAACATCAATTGCTAGCACTCCTATAAAATTACCATCTTTATATATTGGCATGGCATAAGTAAAGCAAGGTAAACCTGTTGTTACATCAATATAAGAAGGAGTGATATACAGGCTATTATTTTTCATTGCCTCTATATAAAATTCTCTTGTTCTTGCATCATAATTATCAGCCTTTCCATAAATTCCATAGTCTAAACCTTTGCTATCACTATCTGGGTCGCTTACTATTAATTCTCCATTTGGTTGAGCTAGATAAACCGCTAGAAAATTACCAAAATCTCTGAATGATCTTAATTGATAGCCTATATTGTCCATTAGCTTCTCTGTTGAATTCAAACTAGAATAGGGATGTCTAAGTATAGTTTCGCTTAATTTTTTCAATGAGTCAGATGTATCATCTTTAAAATTAGTCATAAGATTTTTTGTAGAAATTAAACGATTTTGTTCAGAATTAACAATTTCTTGAAAAAGAGCATCTTTAACAAAAATAAATGTTACAATTCCTAAAATTAAAAGACATACAATCGCTATGATATTTGCAATCAAGGCAACTTTTATTTTAACATTTTTCACCACTTTTCTCCTAAAATATTTTTGTAATTATAATGAAAATTTAATTGCAACTTAATATTGT
>NZ_JANQCV010000040.1:0-964 GCF_024723515.1 Campylobacter sp. W0066.2
GTCTTTAAATAATTTTTTTGTTTTTTTAAAAACAGACATAAACAACCTTTTTTTTAATAATGAATGTTGTATTATAATATAAAAATACTTAATATTAAATTGGATTTAATTTTTTATAAATTCTTTCACAGCATCTACGATCTTTAAAAACAAAAGTTGAATCAATATTGTCTTTATAAACACCAAAAACTCTGCAATCATTTTGCAATAGCTTTTCAAACTCTTTCAGTAGATTTTCCTCATTTTCTACAACTGGCCCAAAACCATCTTTTTTATAATCAAAATAACCTTTTTGATATGTATGAGAGGTAAAAAATTCCTCTTTATCGAACTGATAATATAATATTGGTTTTTCTAGATACGCCATCTCAAAAGATACGCTAGAGTAATCTGTAATCATCAAAGAAGAATTGCAAAATAATTCTTGCAAACTTTCATTTTGATTAGCAATTTTGATATTGGATGAAATATTAAACTCTTTTAAATATGGCATAATACTAGGATGAAGATTAAAAACTATAGCATAAGAATATAACTCACATAGTTTTTTTAAGCCATTATTATTTAACAAAGAATTCCACTTTCGAAAATACACACTTTGTTTAAATTTTTCTTCTAAATCTCTTATACTAGAATTTGTAACATTTCCAACTATATTTGCTCTCCACGTTGGCATTATAAGAATTTGCTTAAAATCAGATTTATTATTTTTTAGTAAGGCATCATGTCTTGCAAGACCTGTTAAAACCATTTCTTTTTTTCCAAATTTATAACGATTATAATCATTTGCTATAGAATCATATTCAGCCCTTGTTGAAGTTATAAATAAATCTATTTTCTTAGAGTTAAGCCATTTAGAGAGGTCATCTTTTATCACTCCATGCTGCAAAAAAATAAACTGCTGTCTATTTGTAATATGTTTAGTTAAATACTCATCAGCATGAGAACTAATAACTTTGGAAGC
>NZ_JANQCV010000041.1:0-938 GCF_024723515.1 Campylobacter sp. W0066.2
ATAGGCCTTTATACGATAAAGTCAAAAGAAAACACATCAGTCAAATGACTTATTTTGATTATAAAAATGAGATTATCATCACACCTAAAGAATGGCTAGAGAAAGCTAGAGAAAGAAAACTTTTTTATTTTTGGTTTGCTTGGCAAGGTATGATTAATTTTAATTTTTTAAAAAATATAAATTTAAAATTTATTGATGGAATTTTTGCAGAAGATTGTCATTTTGGAGTGTTATTATTTACATTAAGTAAAAATATTTATATATTTCCAAAGCAAATATATGTTTATCGTTTAAGAGAGTTAAGCTCTATGAATTTTACTAATAAAAAATGGGTAATACATCCTAATTCACATCTTAAAAAAATAGATGTTTTTGAGAATTCAAATACGACTAGGCTGTATTATGAAAGTGCAAGCTGGATGCAAATCGCATTAAATTTTATAAAATTTATCGATTCTAATCACTATTTGAGTGAAGGTATAAAAACACATTTTTTACCAGTGGTTTGTAATAAAGCTTTGACTTTAAAAAAGCTTGATAAAGACCCATTATGCTTAAAAACACATACCAAAAATTTAAAAATATATATACAAAATCAACCCTTAGGAGCAGTTGATAGAGTGAAAGAGTATCTTTCGTATAAACTTACAAAAGAACTTTTTAAAAAGAAAGGTATACTAAAATTAATTTTACCTTTTAGTGTTATTAGAGTATCTTTACAACATCAAAAAGACACCATAGAATATAAAAAAAAAATTAAAAAAGATGTTTTAAATAAAAGATTGCCATTAGAATTTTATAGAGATTACCAACAGGCTTTGGGCCTAAAAAATCAAAAATTAATTCAATCATTGCATGATATTGGACTAAAAATTATGTCGCTTAAAGGTTAAGCTATGATTTTAAATTCTAAAAAATTAAGAAAGCTTAGAGCTAAT
>NZ_JANQCV010000042.1:0-854 GCF_024723515.1 Campylobacter sp. W0066.2
CATAACCTAACAAAACAAGCTCATAAATCGATTTTAATTATTTAATGCTAGGTTGATATTGCTTTATAGTATATTTTTGATTTTAAGCTTATTTTTGTTTGTTTTTAGTGGTATTTAATTGCAATAAAATCTTTATAATATTTTCAAAGTCTTTAACATCTTCATTTAATAAAGCACATTTATTACTTAATATGGCATATTTATAAGCATTGATAATATCTAAATCAGGATATTTTTCTTGTAAGCTTTTTATTTTACTTGATTGCTTTACTCTAGCAAGTTTTGATTTATAGAGATTTTTATATTTATCATAAAGTGAAGAGCTAATGCCAATTAAAGCACCTTCATTTTTAGTTTCTTTAAAGACTCTTAAGACAAATTTGATACACCCATTTTTTCTGTTAATGCGTCTTGTATCATAAGGATTTTTTAAAGAATATTTAGTGCAATTTACTACCCAAGTGTGAATTATTTTTTCTAATCTATCACTTTTGTTTTGCGTAGGAGCTTCATCTAGTTTTATCTCATTTTTAGAATTATCAGCAGATACAGTTTTTTTGAAAAATATATTTTTAAACACAGAATAACTTGCCTTTTTTTAACAAAAATTTATAATATTTTATCATACAAAAATTACAAAATCATAACATTTTCATTTTTTAAAAAAACACAGCAAATCTCAAAAAAACACTAAAGGTAACGAAAACATATAATCTAATACTTACGAAGTAATGTATTGCAAAAACGATTATTTTTAACAAAAATGACAAATTTTATAAAAATCCATAAAAAATACACCAAAAATTTATCAAAATATACGAAATATATACTTTTTAGGCTAAAGGTAACGAAAA
>NZ_JANQCV010000043.1:0-821 GCF_024723515.1 Campylobacter sp. W0066.2
TATGGCTAAAGCCATCAATGAAAACATCACTAAAACTAAAAATGCATTAGAACAAGATGCTAAAGCAGTAGAACAATCAGTAGATACAGCTAAAGAAATAGAAAGTGGTAATCTAACAGCAAGAATAACAGCAATTCCTGCTAATCCTCAATTAGTAGAATTAAAAAATGTATTAAATGATATGCTAAATGTATTAGAACAAAAGGTTGGTTCTAATATGAATGAAATTAATAGAGTATTTGATAGCTATAAGGCATTAGACTTTACTACTGAAGTTGCTAATGCTAAAGGTGGAGTTGAAGTAACAGCAAATGCTTTAGGTCAAGAAATCGTAGCTATGTTAAGACAATCATCTGAATTTGCTTCTTTATTAGCAGATGAGAGTGGTAAATTACAAAGTGCTGTTAAGAACTTAACAGATTCTTCATCAAGTCAAGCTTCTTCTTTAGAAGAAACAGCAGCAGCACTAGAAGAGATTACTTCTTCTATGCAAAATGTATCTCATAAAACTAGTGAAGTAATTGCTCAAAGTGAAGAGATTAAAAATGTTACTTCTATAATAGGAGATATTGCAGATCAAATTAACTTACTTGCATTAAATGCAGCTATTGAAGCTGCACGTGCAGGAGAACATGGTAGAGGCTTTGCTGTTGTTGCTGATGAAGTTAGAAATCTAGCAGAAAGAACTCAAAAGTCTTTAGGTGAGATTGAAGCTAATACTAATATCTTAGTTCAATCTATTAATGAAATGGGTGAGAGTATTAAAGAACAAACTACAGGTATTACTCAAATTAATGATGCTGTAGCTCAAATTGATCATG
>NZ_JANQCV010000044.1:0-811 GCF_024723515.1 Campylobacter sp. W0066.2
CAAAAAACGAAATTATGCCAAAAGAATATTCTTTTGTCAAGATATAATATAAAATTTTGAGCATATTTTTTAATATGCTCAAAATTTAAGCTAAATCTAAAGAAACTTTTCCATTTTTAATTTCTGCAACTTTAACTTTAATTTCATTGCCTACTTCTAACTTTTCTTTAATCTTAGAATTATGCAATAAACCATCCACGCCTTCTTTAAGTTCTACAAAAACTCCAAATTCTACAACTTTTTGAACTTTTCCTATAAATTCTTCTCCGATATCAAATTTAGGCATTTCTTTTCTATCGCGTTTTTTATTAGAACCTTTAGAATGGAGTAAATTTAATATATATTCTTTGCTTTGAGAAATCAAATCATGATTAATTCCTGCTATCTTAACTTCACCTTTATCTCTATCTAAGTCGATATTAACTTCAAATTTTTCAATGATTTCTTTTATAGTTTTACCGCCTTGACCTATGATATCAGGAATTTTGCTTGGATCTACATTAAAGATCTCAATCTTTGGCAAAATAGCTTCATTAACAATGATGTTTCTATCAGCTTCTTCCATTAGTTTTAAAATATGCTCTCTAGCTTCTTTTGCTTGATACAAAGCTTCTTTTAAAACCTGTTGCTCTATACCACCAAGTTTTATATCCATCTGCAAAGCAGTGATCCCTTCATAACTTCCTGCCACTTTAAAATCCATATCTCCATCGTGATCTTCAAGCCCCATAATATCGGTTAAAATAGCATATTTTTCATCTTCAAAAACAAGCCCCATCGCCACACCTGCTACTAGTTTTTCACTTTTTAC
>NZ_JANQCV010000045.1:0-705 GCF_024723515.1 Campylobacter sp. W0066.2
TTTTTTTTACAATCCTTTCAAATTCATAACTTCCAAAATCTACTAAATTAAATCCTTCTTTTTGTAATCTTTTCCAGTCTGAACTTTCTTTTCTTAATGCAAAAACTATTTCTTGCTCAGGATGATTTTGCATGATATATCTGTATAAATGCTCTGCATTATCATCTGCTTCGTAGTCTCTATCCATTAAAAGCCAAATATTACTCTTTGGTAATCTTTCTTGAAATTCTTTTCTAATATTTTTAATATCTAAAAAATATTTATTATATTTATCAACCATACTTTGCTTGTCATTAATCCATATCTCTAATTTATTTTTAGCATTTTTTGGTATATGAACCCATAGTCTTTTTTGGTAACAAAATATCCTATTTAAAAAATCATATTTAACAATCTTTTTATAATCTACATATACTTCTTCTTCATCTACAAGAATTCTTTCTATATCTTTATCATCCCCAGTATAATAAGTAATTAAAATTTGCTCTTTATAAGGATCATAACCTTCTATATAAGTTATTTGAAATGGTGGTGTTTCGTTTTTAAAGCAATTTAGAATTCCAATTTTATAAAAAAACCAACAACCAGCTAAATTAAAGTTAAGAATTGTTTCAGTATCTATATAAGAGAAAATTTGATCTAGTAGCTCTAAATATCTCTGTTTTTCATTTTCACCCATAAAAGATAATTTTTCAGGAGAATTAA
>NZ_JANQCV010000046.1:0-612 GCF_024723515.1 Campylobacter sp. W0066.2
TCTTATTTTCTAAGAGACTTTTTCAATGAAACTAAACTATCAAGAATAATAACAATAAAATTTCCTATTTTATACAGTAATCAATAAAATATATTTATTTGTTTAAAAAATATTTATAATAATATTTTATGATTTCAATCATTAATAATAAAGGAGTTTTTATGTCTTATTTAACTGGGGGGGGGGGATACGATAAATTCTACCCAAGGGAAAAATCTTAATCATTCTGATTCTACTCAAACTATTAAAAAAACTTTCTTGTCTTTAGCAACTATATCTTTTTTAGCTACTTGTGCTAATGCTAGTATAGTAACTATAAGTGATCAAGCTTCTAATGGTTCTATAAAAATAACTAAAGCTAAAGATCCTAAAGTATTTAAAGAAAAACAAGTAAAAAATTCAAAAAGTATTAGTGGTGGTGGTTGTAGTGATAGTAGTACAGAGTGTACTATAAATAACAGCCAAAATGGAACAGTAACCATAGGTAATGGTGGTGGAACTTTAACTATAGGAGATCAAGGTACTATACAAGTCGGTAGTAGTGGTTTTGGTGTAAATGTTGATGGTGCTAATTCTAATGTAACCATAGTAAATAAAGGTAGTATACATGGT
>NZ_JANQCV010000047.1:0-581 GCF_024723515.1 Campylobacter sp. W0066.2
AAAATGGAGCTTTGATTTCAGCTATTAACTCAGTAAAAGATACCACAGGTGTGGAAGCTTCAAGAGATGCCAATGGTAGATTAGTGCTTAACTCAAGAGATGGTAGAGGTATAGAAATCACTGGTAATATGGGACCTGGAGCAGGTATTTTAAAAGATGATTATACTAACTATGGTCGTTTATCATTAGTAAAAAATGATGGTAAAGATATCTTAATATCAGGAAGTGGATTAAGCTTTATAGGTATGGGAGCAAGTGATATGATTTCTCAAGCTTCTGTATCATTAAGAGAATCAAAAGGTAATAGATCCACATGCCGATGCTATGGGCTTTAATGCTTATAAGGGCGGCGGAAAAATGGTAGTGACTAATGCTAATATTGCTTCTTTTATGGAGCAAAATGGTATGAGTGATGGTTCAGGTTTTTCTATAGGTAGTGGCAAAGAAATGTCTCAAATCTACAATAGTGGAAACTTAGCTTTTGTAACAGCATTTTCAGCTGCTTTTGGTTTTAGTGCAATAAGTGATGGTTCAAGCCAGTTTGCTGCATTTGCTGCTACAGCTACAGCTGGACAAATAGC
>NZ_JANQCV010000048.1:0-566 GCF_024723515.1 Campylobacter sp. W0066.2
TTTTCTCTAATCTGTATACCATTTTTAAATTTAAAATTTAACGAGTGGTTATCTTTATATATTCTTTGTTTTTCATGATAAAAAATTATATTACACCCTATCATACAAATATCATCATCTTGATGGGCTGATAAAAATTTATCTACTTCATAAAAATAATTTCTATCCAAAAAATCATCCGGATCAGTAAAAGTAACCCAAGAGGTTTTATAATTGTTTTCCTGCATATACTTTAAACCTAAATTTCTAGCACTAGCTTGTCCACCATTTTCTTTATAAAGATAAACGATGTTTTTTGGGTATTTTTTTTGGTATTTTTTAATAATATTTGCAGAATTATCAGTAGAACCATCATCTACTAATATTATAAAGATATTTTTTTTAAAATCAAGTCTTTGATTTATGATAGAATTAAAATAATCATCTAAATATTTTTCTACATTGTATACAGCTGAGATTATTGTATATTGAGCAAAGCCTTTATGTTTTTTAGGAAGGTATTTGTTGTATACACCACTCAACCAGAAAACTTTTTTTTCTATAGCATCTTTGAAGAATAGTTTTGG
>NZ_JANQCV010000049.1:0-505 GCF_024723515.1 Campylobacter sp. W0066.2
AATCAAACCACACCACATCTACCCCATCCATTCTAGGTACACATTCTTCTATGCAGTTTAATTCCCAATAATCATCAGAATCTAAAAAGATAATATAATCTATAATAGGATAAGTAAATTTGGTTAAATCTTGTTCATCATTAAAAGCTTTATAGCTTTTATATACAGTGTATATTTCATAAGGATTATTACCTTCTATATTAAATTCTATTAAAGAATTTTCTTTTATAGTTTGGGTTTTGTTTTTGAGTTTATATTCTCCACTAAAAAATTCTATACCTACATTTCTTGCTGTACTTTGTCCACCATTTTTTTTATCAAAAAGAGTTATTCTTTTATCTTTTAAAGTATACTCTTTTGCAATATTGAGTGAGTTTTCATCTGTACTACCATCATTTACTAGTATGATTTCTAAGTTTGTATAGGTTTGATTGATTACACTATCTAAACATTCTTTTAGATATTTTTCTACATTGTATATGGGGATTACTACGCCTATGGTTTT
>NZ_JANQCV010000050.1:0-495 GCF_024723515.1 Campylobacter sp. W0066.2
AAATTCTCTTTTCAACTTCCTAATTTTAAACAGCAACTTGATATACCCCCCCCCATACCAGGTTTTGTTAGCTTGTATAAGAGCTTGTCCTAGTTTATAAGTTAAACATTCTTTTTCTTTTAAGGCTTCTTTATAATCAGGATAAGATTCTAATGGAGGTAATGCTAAAGAAGGATCTTTTTTTATTTTTTCTTGATAGATTTTTTGTTCTTGATTGTGTTTGTCTTTTATATAAGATAATACAAAAGGCATTCTTATATAGCCTAGTATAGATTTTGAATTAACTATCATAGCTTGACCTAGTTTATAAGAGAGTTGGTTTTGAATACGAAATTTAGCTGATTTTTGATTGCTTATAACTATCTTATTTCTACTAGATATTGTTTTATTGTTTGACGCTATATCTAGTTTTTTTTCTAATTGTATAGTTTGTAATTTTTTATTGATTAAATCTTGTTCTAAATTAGAAATTTCAAATTGCTGTTTTTTTATAGG
>NZ_JANQCV010000051.1:0-368 GCF_024723515.1 Campylobacter sp. W0066.2
TAAGAGGTTCAATTTGCCAAAATATATCATACAAAACCAAATTTTGAATAAACAAAGGTGTATTTCTTTTTTTTACACAATCACTTAAAATCTTTAAATATCCATTTCTAGTCACATTTAAATAATAATCTTTTGATTTTAATTTTAAATCCAAAGTTGAGCTACTATCTTCTCTTTTTCTATAAAAATATTTTGCTTTTGGTAAAAAAGCACTTTTTGAGTTAATATTATCTAACAAATACTCGTTTATAAATTTAGCATCTTCAAAATTTGGTTTTATTTTTTCATCAAAAATTAAATTATCTAAAAATGTGATATTCATAAAGCAGCTTGCAACTGACAGTTGTATGAAATTATCAAGATTATAA
>NZ_JANQCV010000052.1:0-362 GCF_024723515.1 Campylobacter sp. W0066.2
CGAGAAATTTAATTTGCCAATATAATTGATATAAAGCCAAATTCTGAGTATAAATTAAAAAGTTACTTCTTTTAAGCAATTCCAAAGTTACTTCTTTATTAATCACCAAATAAAAATCTTGATTTTTATACGCTAAATCCATCGATGAATTTTCTTCTTCTCTTTTTCTATAAAAATATTTTGCTTTTGGTAAAAAAGCACTTTTTGAGTTAATATTTTCTAGTAAATAATAGGTTACAAATAAAACATCTTCTGAGGCGATTTTTATCAATTCATTAAAATATAATTTTTGTGATACAATTTTATCATTTTTAATAAAAATAGAATTTACATATAATTGTAAATTATGTGATAATTTTAAA
>NZ_JANQCV010000053.1:0-357 GCF_024723515.1 Campylobacter sp. W0066.2
GATGGTAATGGTATAAATGTTAATGGTAATACAACTACCATAAACCAAATCACTAACAATGGTACTATTAGTGCAAGTAGTGGTGGTTGGAACGGTATAGACATTCAAAATGGATCTACTGTTAAAACTATTGTTAATAATGGTACTATATATAAAGGTGGTCAAGATGGCATACAAGTAAAGTCAGGTGCTACTTTAGAAAATTTAGTAAATAATGGATATATAAGTAGTGTTAATGCTACTATTCAAAATAGCAATGGCAGTGGTACTATAAAAACTTTGAATAATCAAAGTGGTGGTACTATTGGCGGTGTTAAAGTTGGTGGTAATGGATCTAAAATAGAAACTTTGAATAAT
>NZ_JANQCV010000054.1:0-345 GCF_024723515.1 Campylobacter sp. W0066.2
AGTATTTTTTAAAGTATCAAAAGGGAGCCAGCTTGGATCATATGCAGGATATTCTACTTCAGGGGTATAAATTTTTCTATTATACTTAATACTTTTTGTAAAAGAACTACCTAAAGCATTGACTTTTAACATAATATCATTCTCAAATGGAGCCTTAGAAGTAATAGTTGCTTTAGCTTCGCCATTAGCATTAAAAGTTGTATCATGACTACCTAAAGTAGCATCCCCACTTAAACTCCATTCTACTTTAGAACCTGTTTTTCCACCTTTTAATACAGCGTGTACTACTTCTCCTTCTTGAGTATAAAGTGTTTCTTTGTCAAGTTCTAAATTCAATTCTCTTGG
>NZ_JANQCV010000055.1:0-281 GCF_024723515.1 Campylobacter sp. W0066.2
CCCTGCTATATTAAACACTGGCAATGGGATTATCTATGGAAATACTGTATTAGATAGCAAATCTAAAATAGTAGGTGGTATAGTTAATGCAGAAAATGGTAAATTACAAGGAGATATCATTGTTAAGGGTGGTTCTTCTATTAGTGGAGGTATAATTAATACCGGTAGTGGTGTTGTTACAGGTTCTATTAAAATAGAAGGATCTGATTCTGCTATAGAAGGTGGCATTATTAATGATGGTAAAGGTAAGCTAGAAGGCTCCATAGAATTAAGCGGTGGTG
>NZ_JANQCV010000056.1:0-265 GCF_024723515.1 Campylobacter sp. W0066.2
ATTGTCTCGTTAGCTCAGCCGGTAGAGCATCTCCCTTTTAAGGAGGGGGCCGTTGGTTCGAATCCAACACGGGACACCACTAAAAATCTTTAATGGTCGCTTAGCTCAGTTGGTAGAGCGCCACCCTTACAAGGTGGATGTCATAAGTTCGAGTCTTATAGTGACCACCATTCTTTTATTGTTTTAGGTGCGGCGGTAGTTCAGCTGGTTAGAATATCGGCCTGTCACGCCGGAGGTCGCGGGTTCGAGCCCCGTCCGCCGCGCC